>JBFWTA010000197.1:0-4846 GCA_050248075.1 Bdellovibrionales bacterium
CGCCGATGCTGGGCAACCATAAATATATAAAGCCAGCAGGACTCCCATGCCCTCGCGCCGCCTTCACGAACTCGATTTCATGGATCTTTATGTGCGCCTCGACGGCGAGACGCCGGCACATTTCCATCAACTGGGCAAAAAGGGCCAGATCATCGAACTCGACAAGGACGTTCCCGAGGAATTCCGCGAAGACGCCGCCCAGCTTGCGAAAGTCCTGCGCGAGACGTTCGATGGCGACGAGATGGGCATCACCTACGACAGTATCCGTCTGCGCGCCTCCAAGGTAACCACGGCCAGCGGCCAGGTCTGGGTCGCGATGCGCCGCATTGCCGATCAGCCGCCGGCGCTTGATAAACTTGGTTTTAACCCGCAACTGGTCCCGCATCTGCGCGATCTCGGCAAGCGCGATGGGCTTATCTTCCTCTGCGGCTCTACGGGCCAGGGAAAAACCACCACCTCATGCTCGATGCTGGCGGATTTTCTCGATACCTATGGCGGCGTCGCCTTCTCGATCGAGGACCCGGTCGAATACGATCTCGAAGGCCGCCGGGGCAAAAGCGGCTTTTGCTATCAGATCGAAATCGAGGAAGAGCAGCAATGGGGCGAAATGCTCAAGCGCAGCCTGCGCTGGCATCCCCGCTATATCTTCGTAGGCGAAATCCGTACGCCGGACGCGGCAAATCAATTGTTGCGCGCCGCGACGTCGGGCCATCTGGTCATCACAACCATGCATGCCGGCAGCATCGAAGAAGCGCTGGAAGGCATGCTCCAGCTGGCGGAACAGGCCATCGGCGATCGCGCGCCTCTCCTGCTCGCGGCGGGCCTTACAGCTATTGTGCATCAGCAGCTGAGCCCCCTTGGCCTCAATTCCCATTTCCTGATTACCGAGCCCAATAACCCCGGCGCCCCCATCCGCGCTGTTATCCGTGACAAGCGGATCGGCCAGTGCCGCAGCTATTATGACCAGCAAATGGCGTTGTTAATGAAAAGCGGCAGACTTTTCAAAGAAGTGGGGCGTTCGGGCTTGTAGACTCTGCTTTTCGGGTATAGACTGCTGCGGTTGCAGTGCAGCATTAATGCTTAGCTCTTGTAATCGCCTGATATTTAACTGTATTCCGCAAGGCCGGCTCGCGAATGCCAACTCATCAATCCTCCTTTCTCTATAGCGCAAACGCTGATTTTCTCGCCGAGCTTTATCGCCGCTACGCCGAGAATCCGGCCTCCGTCGATCCGAGCTGGAAAAATTTCTTTGACGGGTTACATGAAGACGCTCGCGCGGCCCTTGTCGAGGCGCGCGGTGCCAGCTGGGCGCCGGCCAAAACCGAAAAAATCATCATCAACGGCCATGACGAAGAAACCGGCGGCAGCAAAAACCAACACATCGCAA
This sequence comes from Bdellovibrionales bacterium, assembly GCA_050248075.1. GTDB lineage: Bacteria > Pseudomonadota > Alphaproteobacteria > UBA9219 > UBA9219 > JBFWTA01. Next base: position 1,388 of record JBFWTA010000197.1, read on the forward strand.
AATCGCCTGTCGCCGCCTCGGACAACGCCATTGTCGACAGCGTACGCGCCATCTGGCTTATTCGTGTTTACCGGATGCGCGGACATCTTCTGGCCAACCTCGACCCCCTGGGTCTTACGCCGGCGCCTTATTTTGCCGAGCTCGACCCCAAAACCTATGGTTTTACCGAAGCCGATTACGACCGGTCGATTTATATCGACGGCACGCTGGGCTTCCAGCGCGCCACGCTGCGCCAGATCATGGCCCGCCTTAAAAGCACCTATTGCGGAAATATCGGCGTCGAGTTCATGCATATCCAGGATCCGGAACAGACCGACTGGCTTAAACGGCGTATCGAGGAAAGCGAAAACAAGCCCTCGTATGACAAAGACGCCAAGCGCCACATCCTTCAGCGCCTGACGGCCGGCGAGGCCTTCGAAAAATTTCTGGCGACGAAATTCGTGGGCGTCAAACGTTTCGGGCTTGAAGGCGGCGAGGCGATGATCCCCGCGCTGGACGCCATGATTGCCAAAGGCGCGTCGCTCGGCCTCAAGGAAGTGGTTATCGGCATGGCCCATCGCGGCCGGCTGAATATGCTCACCAATATTCTCAACAAGCCATTCACGGCGATGTTCGCGGAATTTCAGGGTACGGCGGCTTATCCGGACAGCGTGCAGGGTTCGGGCGACGTCAAGTATCATCTCGGCACGTCGACGGACCGCGATTTCGGCGGCCAGCTCGTTCATCTCACGATGAACGCCAATCCTTCGCACCTCGAATGGGTTAACCCCGTAGTCGTGGGCCGTGTACGCGCCAAGCAGCAGCAGCGCAGCGGAACGACGACGATTACCGACGATGTCTGCAATCAGGTGATGCCGCTTCTCATTCACGGCGACGCGGCTTTTGCGGGGCAAGGTATCGTGGCGGAAACGCTCATGCTTTCCGATCTCAAGGGCTATCGCACCGGTGGCACGATGCATTTCGTCATCAACAACCAGGTCGGCTTCACCACCAGCCCGCAATACGCGCGCTCCGGCGTTTACTGCACCGACGTCGCCAAGATGATTCAGGCGCCGATTTTCCATGTGAATGGCGACGATGTCGAAGCCGTCGTGCATGTCGCCGAAATCGCCGCGCAGTTCCGCCAGAAATTCCGCAAGGATGTTGTCATCGACATGGTGTGCTACCGCCGCTATGGCCATAACGAGGGCGACGAACCGGCGTTTACGCAGCCCATCATGTACCGCAATATCCGCGAACGGCCGACGACGCGTGAAGTGTACGCAAAAAAGCTTGCCGATGAAGGAAGCTTCACTTCGGCCGAAACCGACAGGATCAACGCCGATTTCATCGGCCGGCTCGAGCAGGATTTCAAAGCGGCCGCCACCTACAAGCCCAATAAGGCCGATTGGCTGGAAGGCCGCTGGCAAGGCATGGAATCCGGGGCGCGCGGCGACGGCCAGGTCGATACGGGCGTCGCGTTGCCGGCCCTGCGTAAAATCGGCGAGGCCATTGCCCATGTACCGGAAGGTTTCAACGTCAATTCCAAAATTGCCAAGCAGCTGGACGCCAAGCGCGCCATGATGAAAAGCGGCGAAGGCATTGACTGGGCCACGGCCGAGGCTTTGGCGTTTGGCTCGCTGCTGGCGGAAGGCACCCCTGTACGCCTTTCGGGACAGGATAGCGGACGCGGGACTTTCTCACAGCGCCATTCGGTGCTTTACGATCAGAATGACGAGCACCGCTACGTCCCCCTGAATGGCCTCGGTACCGAGCAGGCGAGTTTCGCAGTCTATGACAGCCCGCTTTCGGAAGCCGCGGTTATGGGATTCGATTACGGCTTCTCGCTGGCGGAACCGAGCGCGCTGGTATGCTGGGAAGCGCAATTCGGCGATTTCTCGAACACCGCCCAGGTGATGATTGATCAGTTCATCGCCTCGTCGGAAGCCAAATGGCTGCGCATGTCGGGCATCACGCTCTTGCTGCCGCATGGCTATGAAGGCCAGGGGCCGGACCATTCTTCGGCACGCCTCGAGCGATGCCTGCAGCTTTGCGCCGAAGACAATATGCAGGTCGCCAATTGCTCGACGCCGGCCAGTTATTTCCACATCCTGAGACGCCAGGTGCGGCGTAATTTCAGAAAGCCGCTTATTCTCATGACGCCGAAATCGCTGCTGCGACACAAGCTCTGCGTCTCCCGGCTTGAAGACATGGCATCCGGAACGAGCTTCCAGCCCGTTATCGGCGAGACATCCCGGAACCTTGCGGACGATAAAAAGATCCGGCGCGCCGTCCTTTGCAGCGGCAAGGTTTATTATGACCTTCTGGCCGCCCGCGAAGATCGAAAAATCAACGACATCGTCCTGCTGCGGCTCGAGCAATTCTATCCCTTTCCCGGCAAGCGCCTGGCCGCCGAGCTGGCCCGCTATCCGAAAGCGGATATTATCTGGTGCCAGGAAGAGCCCCAGAACATGGGGGCCTGGCATTTCCTCGACCGCCGCATCGAAGCCATCCTTACCGAAGTCGATCACCGGGCCAAACGCCCGATTTATGTGGGGAGGGACGAAAGCGCCTCGACCGCTACCGGCTCCTTAAAGCGCCATAATGTGGAACAGGCGGCGATCATGGATAAGGCTTTGGCCTGACCCCGTCCTGAAACGCACCACTTGCCCCTTTAATTTCCGGCTTATTCGGGCTATGAGTGGCTTATAAATTTAGCCGGATGCCAAGGTGCCGCATGACTACGCAAATTCTCGTTCCGCCCATGGGCGAATCCGTTGCCGAAGCCACTGTCGCCAAATGGCTTAAGAAAGTCGGCGATCCGGTAAAAATGGACGAACCTCTTGTCGAACTTGAAACCGACAAGGTGACGCTGGAAGTCAACGCGACCGCCGCCGGCACGATCAGCGAAATCAAGGTTCCGACCGGCGGCAATGTCGGCGTCGGCGCCGTGCTCGGTCTTATTCAGGAAGGCGCCGCCTCCGTTTCGTCGCCGGCCGCCAGCGCGACAACATCGGCACCCGCGCAGCCGCCAAAAGCCGCCGCGAACGCATCGGCCCCTCCGTCATCCGCCAAGGCCGGCGGCGGCGCACCCGTCATGCCCGCGGCCCGCAAGAATGCCGAAGATCGCGGCATCAATCCCTATGACGTGCCCGGCACCGGCAAGGGCGGCCGCGTGACCAAGGAAGATGTTATCAATCATGCCGCGCAGCCGGGTTCCGCCCCGGCCGCCAGGGCGCCGCTGCCGGCCGGGCCGCGTCCGCGCGCCGATGAGGAAGAACGGGTACGCATGACGCGGCTGCGCCAGCGCGTCGCCCAGCGCCTCAAGGACGCCCAGAACACCGCCGCCATGCTTACCACCTTCAACGAGGTGGACATGGGCCATGTGGTGGCGCTGCGCAACCAGCACAAGGATGCCTTCGAGAAAAAATACGGCGTGAAGCTGGGTTTCATGTCGTTTTTCGTCAAGGCCTGCATTCA
>JBFWTA010000198.1:0-4837 GCA_050248075.1 Bdellovibrionales bacterium
AAATGACCGCAAACGAGCCTTTATGACGCGTTCAATGGTGTTAATACGTCCCCTTAACGGTCTGGTTACACCTTCAGATAAAAAAATCTGAACAAACTTTTTTACGTGAGGATGTAACCGCCAACCGATGACAACGTATAACAGCAATAGATGGGATGAATGGATGCGATCCGCCTTGAAGGGCGACCAGAACGCCTACCGTCTGTTGCTGGCCGATCTTCGGCCATGGCTGACGGCTTATTTTGGAAAACGCATTTACCACAACGCCGTCGAGGACTTGGTACAGGATACGTTAATGACGCTACATGGCAAACGACAGACTTTTGATCTGAATTATCCTTTTGGTCCCTGGATAGCCGCGATCGCACGCCACCGCTGGATCGACCATATGCGCAAAACATTGAGATATGTCGAGTTAGAAATAGATCAAGAATTCCCCTCACAGGAACATGAGCGTGATGAATGTGCCAAGCACGATGTCAAAACATTGCTAAAGCTCATTCCTCCAGCTCAGGCGGAAATGATCGAGATGATCAAGCTCCAGGAAATGAGCGTCGAGGAAGTCAGCCAAAAGACGGGGCATACTCCCTCGAACGTTAAAATCATGGTTCATCGGGGCATGAAAAAGATGATGGCTGCCGTTGAGGATGCTCAAGATGACTGATCGCCTCATTGAACAACTCGTTAATGATTTGCAGCCCAAAAAAACGTTGGTGGATTTGAAACTGTGGATGCACTGCACGGCATGCCTTGTCATGGTTAGCGTTGCTGTCTTGATGTTTATGGGTTTGCGTGGCGATTATCTCTCCGCCATGCAAAATGGCGCTCTTTTCTGGAAGCCTGGAATATTCCTGATGACCTGGATTGGCAGCTTGCTTTTAATCACGGATATTTCGCGTCCGAATGGTTGGTTGAGAAAAAAACACACTATCCCTCTTATAGCGGCAGTCACGTTGTTGATTTGGCAATTCATCGTTCAGTCACGCCAACTTTTCTTGACAGACATGACGCACAGCCTAAGCGATGGCTCTGCTCTCTATTGCCTCTCCGTCATCATGGGCGGCGGGGCAATAGCCATGATGATGGCTTGGAAGTACTGGTTTTCGAAGACAGCTTCACGATACCCAGTTCTTCTGGGAGCCTTGGCCGGACTGAGCGCCGGATCCTTGGCGGCAGCGGCTTATGCCTTACACTGTGACCACGACGTGGCTTTGTATGTCTCTGTTTATTACGGAGCACCCGTGTTGGCTTTGAGTATTTTAGGCGGTTTTCTGGGCAAGAGGCTGCTTCGATGGTAACACGCAGCAAGCAGTGGATTGTGGCCAGCATAGCTGCCGTGGCGTTGGTCGCCAGTGGAGGAACTGCAAGTATGGCCGCTGACAAAAACACCAATCGGCTGATCAACTCCAGCAGTCCATATCTGTTGCAACACGCGCATAATCCGGTGGACTGGTATCCATGGGGCGAAGAAGCGTTCGAAAAGGCACGAAAGGAGAATAAACCAATCCTTCTCTCCATAGGCTATTCCACCTGTTACTGGTGCCACGTGATGGAGCGGGAAGTGTTCGAGAATCCGGAGATCGCCAGGTTGATGAACGACTCCATCGTCAGCATAAAAATCGACCGCGAGCAGCGTCCTGACGTGGATGAAATCTACATGACCGCCACGCAACTCATCACGCGCAGCGGCGGCTGGCCGAATAATGTCCTCGTCACGCCCGATCTCAAACCGTTTTTTGCGGGCACTTATTTTCCGCCCGCCGCTTTCACATCCATGATTCAGCAGATTCATGAAAAATATCAGCAGGACGGGGCGGGTATCCGTCAAAACGCCGTCCAACTGGCAAACACCATTATCCAGATCAAGCAGCAAGAAAATAATGCCGCCAGCGCCACGCTTCCCGATCAGCGGATCATTGATGCATTGATCGCCCATTATCGTGACTATTACGATAACCGCCTGGGCGGGTTCTACCAGGCTCCCAAATTTCCGAACGAAGACGCTCTGCTGTTTTTGCTCGACGCCTACCGACTGTCCCATAACAATGCCGCACTCGACATGGCGCGCGGCACGCTGGAGAAAATGGCCGAAGGCGGCATTCACGATCAGGTCGGGGGCGGCTTTCATCGCTATTCCACCGATTCCCACTGGCACATCCCGCATTTCGAGAAAATGCTCTACAATCAGGCGCTGCTGGGACGCGCCTATACAGAGCTTTATGAGCTGTCCAACACGCTGATTGACCGCGCCGTGGCCGAAGGCATCTTCGATTTTACATTGCGGCAACTGACGCACAAAGACGGTGGTTTTTACTCTGCTCTTGATGCCGAAACGGACGAAGTTGAAGGAGCCTATTACGCCTGGACGGATGCGGAGTTACGCGAAGCCTTGGACAAGGATTCCTATAGTTGGCTGACGCAGCATTACGGGCAAGAGGACATTCCCGACATTTCCGGCCACAAAAATACCGATGGCCGCGTGCTTTACTTGAAACAGCCGCTCGCCGAAATCGCGGTGGCGGAACGCATGTCATACGAGGATATAGCGAAGAAACAGCTAGACGTGATGGCGAGCCTGCGTCAAGCGCGTGATAAACGCAAACTCCCGCATCTTGACAACAAGATCATCACAGCATGGAACGGCTTGATGATCGACGCCTTCGCCCGCGCCGGATCGACGCTGGAAAGGCCGGACTATGTGCAGGCCGCCCGCCGTGCTGCGGATTTTATCCTGGGAAATCTGCGAAAGAAGGACGGCGCGCTCTATCGGACATGGCGGGAAGACAAGGTCGAAGTCACGGGATACTTCGAGGATTACGCTTTTATGATTCAAGGGCTGGTTTCCACTTACCGTGTAACGAAAGAAGAAAAATACCTGACCGCAGCGAAAGAACTGATGGAGACGACCAAACGCCTGTTTTGGGATAAGGAACATGGCGGCTATTACTTCACGGACGGCAGTGAGAACTTGTTGGTGCGTATGAAAAACGCCGAGGATTCGGCCATTCCATCCGGAAATGCCGTGATGGCGAACACCTTGCTCGATTTATATGACATGACAGGTGATGCGGCATGGAAAGAACAAGCGGAAACGCTGCTGAAAGCCTTTGGCAAAGCGATCAATGACAATCCACGCGCCTATACCCATATGGCACAGGCGCTACTGCGGCTGAATCATGCTATTCCCGCCGTTGCGGTAAAATCCCAGCCATCGGACAAGGCCGCTGTCCAAAGTGCCATGGAGACAAAAGCGCATGTCGCCGTTCGTGTCGCCGATTCCAAACGGGAGGGCGATAAACTGACCGTCACCGTTCTTCTGGATATCGCCGAAGGCTGGCATATCAACGCCAACCCCGCCAGTCTTGATTTCCTGATCCCCGCTTCCGTAGATGTGCGCGATGATTCCGGTACGGTTGAGGCCAGTCCGGAATATCCCGATGCGCACGCCATGGCCACGCCGCTGGGCAACATTTCAGTTTATGAAGGCAAAGCGAACATCCCTGTCACAATGACTCTTGCCGCCGGAACGCAAAATCTTCGTCTGCTCGTCCGTGCTCAAGCTTGCAAGGACGCCACTTGTCTTGCGCCCTCGGATTGGGTTTTCCCGCTGAAAACGCAGTAAAAGCATAACGTTTGGCCCGGACTTCGCATTTATAAGGTGGACTAACGGAATACGCTGATCATGCTGCCTGCTCAAGATCCACGCCCGCATCTTTTGTAGTTTCTTGTCGCAAGGCTCCTTGCTCATAAACCAAAATATCTTCGATTCTATATAAAATGCGCCCGCCGATTTTAAGATGAAGTGGTCCGACACCCTCCCAGCGCCAACGCTCCAGGGTGCGCGGGCTGATTTTCCAACGCTCGGCAACATCGTTTTGTGATAGATGAACGGTTTTCATGACATCTCTCCTTCCATCGACATGAATGCTTCATGTTTTTAACAAGTCCAGAAGAAAGCGTTGGAATGACAGATTCAAGGATGCAGGCAAGATCCGCTTCATGGGGGCGAAGAGAACGGGGTGTTACCAGATCATCGACAAATAGGTGCTACACCCAATAACACACCCATTCTCACCCATTTCTGGGTTACGCCGCCTTGGCCTGCGGTTCGTGCCGTCCGCCGCGCTCGAAAGCCTCGACGTCCTCCAGGCGGTAAACGACCCGCATGCCCAGTTTCAGGTAGGCTGGGCCGATGTCCTGCCAGCGCCAACGCTCCAGCGTCCGCTGTGACATGCGCCAGCGTTTGGCCAGTTCGTACTGGTTGAGGTGGATGGTTTCCATGATAGTTCTCCTTTCATCAATGTGGGTTGATGGAAGAGGCCAATCTTGGTCTGGACGCTCTTCCAGAAAAATCGTACCATCAAAGAATGTCGGGTGCGGGCTGAACTCTTTTTTGTTCCGTTACATTCGGCAGCATCGCTCCGCATAGCAAACGGGCAATGTTTCGGTAGGAATGAGGAAACATCGGAAAATGCTGGGGTGCATCTTAGACGCATCCGAGTTCGAGTCCTCCGCCCACCGCCAGTTTATCGCCATGACAACACGTCAGCGCGCTGGGCCGCGCAAATCCCGACCTTCCCCGACCGCTGGAAACCGATTGATAACACTTCGATTATCAGGTTTGCACGTCTTAACGGTTTCCTGCACTTGCTCTTTCTCTGGCCCGTTTTAAGAACCATTTTCCAATGCTATATCCGGTTAGTGGTTAAAACTTCTGAGAAACTGATAAACATCTTGAAATCATCTATGTAATGCTATATCCGGTTAGTGGTTAAAACTTCTGAGAAACTGATAAACATCTTGAAATCATCTATGTACTGAAAAATATTTTAAAGAG
>JBFWTA010000199.1:0-4823 GCA_050248075.1 Bdellovibrionales bacterium
CGCTGTTGACCACCAGGTTGGCGTCGACACCGTAACGCATCGCGCGCCATTTGTTCTCGCGGAGGCGCCATGTGCTGGGACGCGGCATTTCGTCGAGCCAGCTCTTGTTATGCTCGAACCACATGCCGAGGGCATGAACGAAGGCCACCACGGCCAGCGCCTCGTCGAGATTGGAGAACTGGTCGCAGACGCGGATTTCGAGCGTGCCGTAACGCGGGCTGGGCCGCAGATCCCACCACAGGTCCTTAAGATTGCGGATCGAGCCGGCGCGGTACATCGTCTGGCACATGGAAACATATTCATGCCAGGTCTTGAAGCTGTAGGGCATGCCGGCAATCGGCAGCGATTCCGCGATGGTCGGGCGGATCGAGGCGAGACCGGTTTCGACGCCGTCCTCGAACGGCGAGCTGGCCGCCAAAGCAATGAAATGTGGCAGGAAATGCATGTAGAAATTATGAAACCGGATGCATTTTTCAGGCGTTTCCATGCCGATATGCACATGGGTGCCGAGCTGGGCGAAACGCTGGTTGAAGACCTTGCGGCCTTCCTGAAGGTAGGCGTAGCGCGGATCGTCGACGCGTTCGCATTCCGCAAGCTTTATGGTCGGCGGACGGCCGGTGCCGGTAACCAGCAGCCCGCGCTTGTCGGCCAGATCGACCGCCAATCGGATATTGCGGGTCATTTCTTCTTCGACGTCATGCACGTTGCGGCAAATGCCGGTCGTGATTTCGACCATATGCTTGAGCAGTTCCTTGTGGAAACCGGGCATATTGGCCTCGGCGATGATCTCGGCGCCCTTGTTGACGGGCTTGAGGGTGCCCTTGTCCATCAGCGCGAGCTCGAATTCGACGCCGAGCGTAAGCGGCTGGCTTTTGGCAAAAACCAGTTGCTGGTCAATTTCCTTGACGCTTTGCGCCTGGGCAGAGGCCTTCTTTTTGTTTTCGAAGACGTTCTTTACCCAATGGATCACGGACATGCGGTCCTCCCTGCAAATCTACTGCAACAACACGACTTAAAGCTGACAGGAATTGCCGTTTTACTCAGAGCCGGCCGGGCACGTTTGCTAGCGTTTTCGGGTTGTTGCGCCCAATCTCTCGTCTATTACGTATAAAAATCCCATTGCGAAACAGGCCGCCGATCATGATAGCGGTTATAAATCTTGTGTCAATTTATTGACAAATATTGGTTAAGCCGTTCCTAATTCGGAAAGCAGCCTTGAATTCACGAAGCTTTTTCTTGCGCGGCTTCGGCTTTCGGCTTCACGGTGCATGTAATCGTACCGCCGGCCTTTTCAATCGCCGCGATGGCCGATTTGGATGCGCCCGCAACCGTGACCTGTAGCTTGGCCTTGACCTCGCCGTTGCCAAGAATGCGCACACCGTCGCGCGCCTTGGCCACCACGCCCGCCTTCATCAGGCTTTCGCAGGTGATTGGCTGCTTGGCATCGACACGGCCCGCGTCGATGGCGGCCTGAAGACGGCCGATATTGATTTCGGCATAATCCTTGGCGAAGACGCTGACGAAGCCGCGCTTGGGCAGGCGGCGGTGCAGCGGCGTCTGGCCGCCTTCGAAATGGCGCAGAGCGACGCCGGTACGGGATTTCTGTCCCTTCACGCCGCGGCCGCAGGTCTTGCCCTTACCGGAGCCGATGCCGCGCCCGACCGTCATGGCCGTCTTGCGTGCGCCGGGGTTGTCCCGGATGTCGTTCAACTTCATGTTCTGTTCCTCTGTTGGAGGTCGGAGGCTGGAGGCTAGGGACGAAATAATTCCCCAGCCTCTAGTCTCTAGCCTCTATTCCTTCACTTCAACCAAATGCCTGACCCGCGTGATCATACCACGGACGGCGGCGGTATCTTCAAGCTTGCGTGTCGCGCGCGGCTTGCCGAGGCCGAGGCCGATCAGCGTTTCGCGCATGCCCGGCTTGTTGCCGTAAAGGCTGCCGGTCTGCGTGACGGTGAGCGTCTTGCCGCTTTTTGCTTTTGCTGCCGTGGCCATGATGATTATTCCTTGCCTTCCATCTGATCGGCCTGCTTCTTGCCGAGGATTTCGCTGACCTTCTTGCTGCGGCGCATGGCGACGCTGCGCGGGCTCGAGACATGCTCGAGCGCGTCGAAGGTTGCCTTGATCATGTTGTGCGGATTTGAGGAGCCGACCGACTTCGCGACCACGTCGTGAATGCCGAGGGCCTCGAACACGGCGCGCATCGGGCCGCCGGCGATGATGCCGGTACCGGCCGGAGCCGTGCGCAGAACCACGCGTCCCGCCCCGTAACGGCCGCGCACGTCGTGATGCAGCGTCCGGCCTTCGCGTAGCGGAATGCGGCGCATGCGGCGCTTGGCGGCGTCGGTGGCCTTGCGGATCGCTTCGGGAACTTCGCGCGCCTTTCCGGTGCCCATGCCGACGCGGCCTTTGCCGTCGCCGATCACGACGATGGCGGCCATGGCGAAACGCTTGCCGCCCTTGACCACCTTGGCAACGCGGTTGATGCCGACGAGCTTTTCGATAAGGTCGTGGCCTTCGCGCTCTTCGCCGTCTTCCGATTTTCTTTGTCTGTCGGGCTTCGCCATCAGTTACTCCTTAAAATGATAATCCGCCTGCACGCGCAGCTTCGGCCAGTTCCTTGACGCGGCCGTGAAACAGCGCGCCGCCGCGGTCGAATACGACTTCCTTGATGCCGGCCTTGACCGCGCGCTCGGCCACCAGCTGGCCGATGGTCTTGGCGGCGCCCTTGTCGGCGCCGGTCTTGAGCTTGCCGCGCAGGTCCTTTTCGAGGCTGGAGGCGGAAACGAGAGTCTTTCCGGCCTTGTCGTCGATGATCTGCGCATAAATGTGGCGGCCCGACCGGAAAACCGACAGGCGCAGGCGGCCGTTCGATTTGCGCGCGATCTGGAAGCGGTTGCGTGTCGCGCGCTTCTTGCGGGATGCGTGTGTCGTTAACATTATTTCTTCTTCCCTTCCTTGCGACGGATCCACTCGCCCTGATATTTGATGCCCTTGCCCTTGTACGGTTCCGGCTTTTTGAGGCCGCGGATTTCGGCGGCGATCTGGCCGACTTTCTGGCGGTCGGTGCCGGTGATGGTGATCACGGTCTGCTTGTCGACCTTGGCGGTGATGCCTTCCGGGATCGGGTATTTGATTTCGTGGCTGAAGCCGAGCTGCAGCACGAGGTCCTTGCCCGCCAGCGCGGCGCGGAAACCGACGCCTTCGATTTCCAGAACCTGCTTGAAACCGTCGGTCACGCCCTTGACCATGTTGTTGATGTTGTTGCGCGTCGTTCCCCACAGGGCGCGGGCGCGGAGCGTGTCGTCGCGCATCGCCACGGAGACTTTGCCGTCGGCCATCTTGACCTCGACCTCGTCGGGCGCGGTGAGCGTAAGATTGCCCGCCTTGCCCTTGACGGCAACCGTCTGGCCTTTGACTTCGGCCGTCACGCCTTGCGGCAGGGCTACCGGATATTTACCGACACGAGACATGAAAAACTCCAGCTCCTTAGAAAATACGGCACAAAATTTCGCCGCCCACATTCTGCGCGCGCGCTTCGTTGTCCGAAAGCACGCCGCGGGGGGTGGACAGGATCGAAACGCCGAGACCGTTGAAAACACGCGGCAGTTTCTTGATGCCGGCATAAATACGGCGGCCGGGCGTCGAGACGCGCTCAATCTTGCGGATCGCGGCTTCGCCTTCGTGGTATTTGAGCTCGATTTCGAGCTCGGCCTGGCCGGCGCCCTTTTGCACCTCGGAATAGCCGCGGATATAGCCTTCGCGCTGCAGGGCATCGAGAACGTTCTTGCGCAGCTTCGACGACGGGCACGCGACCTTGGGCATGCGCGCCATCTGGCCGTTGCGGATCCGTGTCAGCATATCGCCCAGTGTATCGGTAACGGACATCAGCGTCTCCTTCTTACCAGCTTGCCTTGATCATGCCCGGGATCTGGCCGTTCGAGGCCATTTCGCGCAGCTTGATGCGGCATAATTTGAATTTGCGATAGACGGCGCGCGGACGGCCGGTCAACGCGCAGCGGTTGCGCTGGCGGACGCGGGCGGAATTGCGCGGCGTCTTGGCAAGCTTCATCACGGCGGTGAAGCGCTCTTCCATCGGCGTTTCCTTGTTCATGATGACCGCCTTGAGCTTCTCGCGCCGGCCGCGGTGCTTTTTCGCAAGGCGGCGGCGGTTCTTCTCTTTCTCGATCATGCAGGTCTTGGCCATAAGTCTTTCCTCTCGTTACTGCTGAAACGGCATCTGGAAGCCGCGCAGAAGTTCGCGCGCTTCGTTGTCGGTTTTCGCGGTAGTGCAAATCACGATGTCCATGCCGCGGATCTCGTCGATCTTGTCGTAGTCGATTTCCGGAAACACGATCTGTTCCTTGAGGCCCAGGGCATAGTTGCCGTTGCCGTCGAAACTGCGCGGCGAAACGCCACGGAAGTCGCGCACGCGCGGCAGGGCGATGTTCACCAGGCGATCGAGGAATTCGTACATCCGTTCGCGGCGCAGCGTGACCTTGCAGCCGATGCCGAGGCCGCCGCGCAGCTTGAACGACGCGATGGCCTTTTTCGAATTGATGATGACCGGATTCTGGCCGGCGATGAGCTTGAGCTCCTCGGCCGCGTTCTTGGTCTTCTTGCTGTCGTTGACGGCTTCGCCGACGCCCATGTTGATGACGATCTTGTCGAGGCGCGGCACGGAAAGCGCGTTCGTGTAACCGAACTTTTTCATAAGCTCGGCGCGAACCGTTTCTTCGTAAACCTTCCGCAGGCGCGGGATATATCTGTCTTTCTTGGCGGCCGTCATGTTTCCGTTCCTTTAACCGATCGTCTCGCCCGAG
>JBFWTA010000200.1:0-4818 GCA_050248075.1 Bdellovibrionales bacterium
GCGGATCGAGCGGATAGTGGTAAAGGCGAAATGAGGTCGGCACAGCGATAGGGCTATCACGACCCTTCCTAAAAGGCTAGTATATACAGTATGTTGAATGCTAGCTTGCTTACCTGCCGGCGCGGCGGACGCCTTGTTTTCGAAAATGCCGGCTTTGTCCTTGCCAAAGCCGGACTTTTACTTGTCACGGGACATAACGGTTGCGGCAAATCGAGCCTTTTACGCGTCCTTGCGGGTCTGCTGCCGTTCGAAAAAGGACAGATTTTATGGGACGGAAATGCTGTCGGCGATTTCACCGAGCATCGCCGCCGGCTGCGTTATATCGGCCATCTCGACGCGCTCAAGCCGGAACTGACCGTCGGGGAAACGCTTGCTTACTGGAGCCTCCTGTTTGGCACGGGCCGTCCCGGGGAAAGCGCACAAGTTATTGGCCTGGAAGAAAAAAAGAACACGCCGGTCCGTTTCCTTTCCGCCGGACAGAAACGGCGGCTGGCGCTGGCGCGCTTTCTCCTCGGCGAGGTGCCGCTCTGGCTGATGGACGAGCCCACCACATCGCTGGACGAACAAGGCCGGACCCTGTTTTTCAAGCTGATATCCGGGCATCGCGCAAAAGGCGGCATGGCGATTATAGCCACCCATGAAATCAACGACTTCACGGACGGACGGCAGCTGGCCATGGACAGGAAGGCATGAAACTGTTTTTTCAGCTGCTGCTTTCGGACCTCAGGCTTCACCGGCGCCGCCTGGCCGAATGGTCGGCGCTGGTTTTGTTCTTTATCGTTATTGTCGTTTTATTGCCTTTTGCGGTTGGCCCCGATGCCGAACTTTTGCGCCGTCTGGGTCCGGGACTCATATGGCTCGCCGTTCTTTTGATGAGCTTCCTGACGCTCGAAAAATTTTTTATTGCCGATGCCCGCGATGGCACGCTTGATCTCATGTTGCTCGCGCCGATGCCGCTGCCGCTGGTCCTTCTTGCTAGGCTGACGGCGGAAACCTGTATGCTGGCCGGCGGGCTTGCTTTCGCGCTGATCCCCGCGACACTTCTCCTGGATATAGACTCCGCCGTCCTTCCGGTCCTGGTTGCAAGCCTGGCGCTTGGTGTGCCGGCCCTCGTGCTGCTGGGCGGCCTGGCGGGGGCGATTACCGCGGGCTTGCCGCGAAACCCTTCGCTTCTAATCGTCCTGCTGGCGCCGTTTTATATTCCGGTGCTTATTTTTTCGGTTGCCGCCTGCGACGCGGCCGCCCTGGGCATGACCGCCCTGCCCGCCTTATGTTTATTGGCGGCTTTTCTTGCTGTATTAATGCCTGCGGCGCCGTTTGTCATCGCCGCCGCGTTGCGCAACTGTCAGGAATAGCCATGCCGCTTTTTCTTTTTGCCAATCCCGGAAAGTTCCTGCGCCTTGCCGAACGGCTCATGCCGTGGTTCGGCATCGCCGCCTTTCTGTGTTTTGCCGCCGGGATTTATCTGGCGCTCTTTGCCTCGCCGGCAGATTACCGGCAGGGCGAGACGGTACGTATCATGTACATCCATGTGCCGGCGGCGTGGATCGGGCTCATGCTGTATGTGGCGATGGCCGCGGCGGCGGGTGTCGGCCTTGTTTTGCGCCATGCGCTTGCGGATATCTTTTGTGTCGCCGCGGCGCCTGTCGGCGCTGTTTTTACCGCCTTATGCCTGGTGACCGGCGGCCTTTGGGGCAAGCCGACCTGGGGCGCTTATTGGGTGTGGGACGCGCGTCTCACGAGTGTCCTGATCCTTTTTCTTTTATATTGCGGTTACATCGCGCTTCGCCGATCCTTCGATAATCATGAAAAAGGCGGTAAAGCCGGGGCCGCCTTGCTGCTGGCGGGCGTCGTCAACATTCCGGTCATTCATTTTTCGGTCGAGTGGTGGAGCACCCTGCATCAGCCCGCCAGCGTGTTCCGCGGCACGGGTCCCAGCATCGACGCGGCCATGCTGCGGCCGCTTTTCGCGATGGCTTTCGCTTATTTTTTCTATACAGGCTATCTTGTCCTCCTGCGCATGCGGACGGAGTTGGCCGCGCGCCGAAAGGAAGCGGCTTCGTTATCCGGAAGACATTTTTAGGATTGGCCTTCGCGCCGCCAGGCCGCCATCGCCGCCAGCAACAAAATCAGCAATGCCCCCCAGGCCGGCCATAGCGGATAGGCCCGGCTGCCCGTGATCCGGTACTGATCGTTTTGCTTCAGCCCGATCCAGCCGCGGCCATGCTGGACGCCGCCGCTTACGGTGCGTTTAATCGCGGGCCCGTCAGGCATGTCCTCCAGCCATGCCACCGCACCGCCGGCGTTATCGGCTACCGGTTTAAATTTTTCTTCCGTGGCGAACATGGCGCCGAATTCAGGCGTGTCGGTAGCTCCCGCCATGACAAGAATTTCCTGATCGCCGGCATTTTCCTTCAAACGATAGAGGCCGGTTTTGGCGACAGGCCGGGCGGCCTCCAAAAGACCGGGCTGCTTGCCGGCGGCAAGGGTGACGTGCGTCGTTTCGCCGTCGGCATCCGTAACGGCGATGGAAGCGGTTTCGTCATGCAGGCTCCGCTTGGCAATCATAAGCTGCCAGCCCGAAGGCGTAAGCTCGGCCCGCGCCCTTAAAGCCGTCTCGTCGAGTTCCGGCTCGCCGACCAGCCAGTGCGCCGTCCGCTTCAGGAGACTGGCTTGCGGTCCGCCGCCTTCGTACCCCCGCGTCCACAGCCAGAACTGATCGCTGAGAAACTGCGCGACACGCCCTTCGCCCACGCGATCAAGCACAAGCAGCGGCGCGTCATTTGCGCCTGTCATGAGCGTTTCCCCTTTTTTCGTGCGCGCCTCGATCTGCCGGAACCAAGACCCCCAGTCCTTGCGCGGCATATCGCTCGGCAATTCAGCCGTTACCGGATGGCGGCGGCCGGCTTCGGACAGGTCGGGAACGAAAGCGCCCGCGCGCAAACGGCCCGTCGGTTCGGCCGGCAAAATCCGCGCGAGCGGAGAAAAGGTTAGCGCCGGAATATCCTCGTCCGTTGTATTCGATATGAGCAAGGCCCCGCCTTCCTCGACGTAACGCGCGATATTTTCGAGATAGGCGTCGGGAATGAGCGACTGCTGGCGGTAACGGTCAAAAATGATCAAATCGAAACTGTTAAGCTTGGTATCGAACAGCTCCCGCACCGGAAAAGCGATGAGCGACAGCTCGCTATTGGGCACGCCATCCATTTTATTGGGCGAGCGCAAAATGGTGAAGTGCACCAGATCGACGGCGGGATCCGCTTTCAAAAAATTGCGCCAGGTCCGCCCGCCGATATGCGGCTCGCCGGATATAAGCAAGACCTTTAAGCGGTCGCGGATACCGTTGATTGTGACCGCCGCCGTGTTGTTGGCGGGGGTAAGCTCTCCCGGAATGGCCCCGGTCGAGAACACGTAAAGATTTTGTCCCGCATGGTCGACCGGCACGTCAAACTTAATATTTTTACCGACCGGCATCGGAAAATCGGCCGCCTCGCCGTTATCCCGCCGGAAAGTAACGATCGCGTTTTCGCTTTGGGGCGCGGCGCGGTCTTCCAGGCGCAGGGTAAGGGTCACTTTTTTACCGACAATGCCGTAGGCGGGAGACGGCTCGATGACGAGACGCCGATCCGTTTCATTGCGATGCCCGGCAAGAAGAACATGCACCGGCCCCGGATAGGCCGCGCCCTCGCGAGGCCGGTCGTGAACCTCGCCGTCCGTAACGATAAGGATTCCCGCCATGCGTTCGGGCGGCAGGCCGGAAAGCCCTGCATCCAGGGCATGAAAGATATTAGTTTCGGAAAGCCCTTTGACGGACAGGATCTCGATTGCGAGATCGCCAAAGCCGGCCAGCCTGTTTTTTAGGCTTTCCATGGCTTGCCGCGCCTGTCCGGTGCGGTCGCCAAGCTGCATGCTGGCGCTTTCGTCGACGACAAGAAGCGCCGTGTCTTTCAGCGGTTCGCGCTGTTCCTGGAGAAGCGAGGGATTCGCCAGGGCCAGCAGAAGCAATGAAAAAACCACGGCGCGCAGCAAGGCACCACGCGCATGTCGCATGATCGCGACGACAATCAACAGACATGCGACCGCCGCCAGGGCTTCAAGGACACCGGGCGGCAGAGCCGGCGCAAACACGATGCGGAAATGGCCGCTCATTTGCCGAGCCGCTCCAGCAGCGCCTGAGCGTGCAATTGATCGGATTTGTAATTGCCGGTAAGCGCATACATCACAAGATTGACGCCAAAGCGAAAGGCGTATTCGCGCTGCCTTTCGCCGCCGGGCGTGCAGGGAAACAGCGGGTTGCCATTTTCATCCGTCGCCCAGGCGCCCGCCCATCCGCCGCTGCCGGCAATGACGGTCGCAACCCCGTCGAAGGAAGCCGTGTCTTCCGGTTCGAGCCATAAATCCGGACCGGCATGCCGGCCCGGAAATTCGTCGAGCAGATAAAAACTGCGCCTCAGCACATGATTTTCCGGAATCGGGATAAGAGGCGGCATGGCTATGCCGGCCAGAACCCGCTCCATGACCGCGGCCGGCAAAGGGCTGCCCTCAAACCCGCTGTCAAAAACGATCATGCCGCCATGACGCAAGTAATTATTGATCCGCGCCGCGCCCGCCGGCTCAAGCGGCACGGAAGCCGTACTGAGCGGCCAGTACAGCAACGGAAAGAAGGCCAGTTCGTCGCTATCGGGGTTAACGCCGGCTACGCCGATGTCGTTCAGCGACGTGCGTCTCTGCAGAATCCGGGCCAGGCTTTTCAGACCGGCCTCGGAGACCCGGTCGATGTTAACATTGCCGGTCCGGATGTAGCCGAGATAGGTACTG
>JBFWTA010000201.1:0-4807 GCA_050248075.1 Bdellovibrionales bacterium
GGAGAGTCAAGGGCATAACAAGCTATATTTAAACCCGATTTTACAACGCGACATCACTTGAAGTCCACCAACAAGATCTTCTAATATACTGGTAATATTAAATAATTTCTCTATCAGGAACTTGGGCGTTAATCACGGGTATGGGCATTTCATGACATACGGTACATTTTCTGCAGGCTTAAAAATTGGACCACTCTCCCTTGATGCCAGCAACCGGCTGAACAGATTGCGCCCGCACGTTTCCGGATTTGTTGGTGTGCTGGATGAAATTTTGACTATTCGTTCTTTATCCGCACAGCAAGGCAGGCCTGTTTCACCAGGCAGTAATGGTGACGAGCTGCTAAAGCAAGTCGCCATTGAGGCTGCAAAGACAAAGCTCGATTTCGTGGAAAGAATAAACGGTTACTCCTATACGGCTGTGACTGGCCAGCAAGAAGCCAGGGAGCTTTTGGCATTTGCCGGTGAACCGATCCAACCGAAATCATATCTCGACCAGCATATTAAGAATGCGCTCAGAAAAATTGCGGAGAGCGGCTTACAGGAATTTGAAGCCAAGAATCTGGGCTTAAAAGAGATTGCCAATATCCATAAAGCATTTATAGCAAGCGGTGAACAAGTTCAGAAAGGCTCCCCGCTCGATATACGAATACTTACCGCGACAACAGTTAGAGTTGTGGAGCAGCTTACCTTTCATAATTCACAAGCATGGGTGGATAGCGTCATTCCCACGCAGGATATCCGGGAAGTATTCGCCGCTATCGGGCACCCCATCACAAAAAATTCCTCATTGGGTCGACTCCTGAAAGTAACGGTTCGTCATGACCAAAGACCAAGGTCAGCTGTAAAAGGACCGGCTGGCCCGGGCGGATAGCTTTAGGCTGACCAAGTATTTGACAATACATGAAATTTATTTCATCCGATCAAATACCAGTCCTGCAACTAATTTTTTGTGGTAACTTCTTACTCTAAAATTGAAATTGGCGCTTTGAGGATATTATGAGCGATTTTATAAAAAGATTTTATCCGGACAACAAATTGTTCGATGAAAAAGATAATTTTATCATTCATGATCCTAAGGCGATGCCGGAGCATCTGGAAACGCATCCAGATCCCTTCCCGGACTATTTCGAGCGCACCGAAGGTATCCCTCTGGATTATTTCACATTGTCTTTAATTTTTTTTAGTCGGACCCGTAACCGTCATTCTGACTGCCAACCGCCGATAAACCAATGAAACGTACAAAAATAAATAACCAATCCAATCGTAGAACTACGGCTAAAGAATTGGAAAAACTTTCCCGCATGCCAACAGAAGCACTAACCGATTTTACAGGTCTTGTTGCAGAGCTCGAAGAAGTTGCCGCCTTATTTAACTTTCGAGCCAGAAGCAAGAACGATCAAACAACAACTCTCAAAGAAATTGCCCTGAGGGCAGCACAGGCTAAATACAAATCTGTCTATCGCTCAAGTGGCAATTTTTATAATAAGCATGCCAGAAGTGATGCAAACGAAGTGATACAGTTATTAAAATTTGCCGGGCGTTCTGATACAGAAATTTCCCGAACTTCAGCCGCGCTTCGACATCTTGTTGTTATTAACTCAAGAAAAGGCTTACGCGATTTCGAGCAAGGCGCTTACGGCCTAAAAGATATAGTTGAAATTTATAGAGGCTTTAAGGCGGCTGGTACGAATATCGCACGCGGCTCATATTTGCAGGTTCACATAGGTGAAATTGCACAACGGCGAACAGTCGCTTTTTTGCGGTTTCATATAGCTTCCCGGGACGTTGCCAGCGTTGTGCCTGAGCAAGATTTGCGCGATACGTTCTCTGCAATTGGTCATCCAATAAAGCAAAACTCGCAACTCGACAATCTATTAGCCATGGCAAGAGAACATGATAATCGACGAATGCCTGATGTTGCAACGCCTGTTCGTTTAGCGCCAACCTGAACAACTTCAATTTGACCGGTAACTGCCGTTCTGACTGCCGACCACCGTCAAACCGAGCTTTTTCGGCTTCTCGAGTTCCAGCACATAGGGGATGCGGATGTCGAAGCGGGTACCTTTGTAGAGTTCGGATTGGACCTGGATGGTGCCGCCGAGAAGCTTGACCTCGCGTTCCACCGCCTCCATGCCGACGCCGTGGCCGGACATGTCGCTGATGCTGTCGCGGGTGGAGATGCCCCAGTTGAAAATGCGTTGAATGACGGTGTGGTCGTCTTCGTTCATCCACGGGCCCTCGGGATCTAGGCTGGCGAGCTTGGCGCGGATGCGCGACGGGTCGATGCCGCCGCCGTCGTCGCTGATGATGAAATGCAGCCATTCCTTGCGGCGGTCGTCGGTGACGACCTCGGCATGGATCGACACCTGCCCCGCCGGGTCCTTGCCGCGCGCGAGGCGGGTAATCGGCGGCTCGATGCCGTGATCGACGATGTTGCGGCAGATATGCGTGAGCGAAAACAGGAAATGCTGAACCGGCTGGGTGAGAATGCGCGGGTTGGTGCCGGTGAAACGCATCGGCTTGACCTGCTTGCCCATGATTTCGGCCAGGTCGTGCAGTTCGCGCTCGAAGGCGCGGAAACAGTCGGTGGCCGACACGGCGGCGATGGTGGCCAGAAACCGGTGAATAACCTCGGGCTCGACCTTGTGCGCCTCCATTTCATGCACGAATTCGTGAATCGCGCTTTCATCAACCTCGTGCGTGTTGCCGCGCCACTCGTAATCCTGGCCGACCAGGTCGCGCACTTCGTTCTTAACGGCGGCAAAAGCCTCGGCGATTTTTTGCGCACCGGCCTTGAGGCGGCGCTGAAACACATCGTCGGACGCGACGTCCTCGCCGCGCAGCTCGATTTCCAGATGGTGAATGATCTCGCCCAGATCGGTGAGGTGGAAGTGCTTGACCGCGGCCTTGAGCGTATGGAGTGAGCGCAAGAGCGGCGCGGCCTCGGCCCGCTTGACGTTCTGGGTGTCGGCGGCGTCGAGGAACTCGCGCAGATGCGTGAGCGTGTTGCGGAACTGGTTGCGCTCCTTGAAGATGCGGCAGATCATTTCGGCATAATCCTGCTGCTGCTTCACGCGCTGCTGCGCCTCGTATTCCTCGGTCTGGTCGGTGGCGATCACCACGACCTGAAACAACGCGCCGCCGCGCAGGCGGATCGGGCGGTACATGAGGCTCACGCGGCGCTGGTCGCTGTGCGGAAAGAACTGGGGCATGAATTTTATGACGTCGTCGAAGCCGAGCGCATGGTTCGGCATGAACAGGATATCCATCCAGTCCTTGAAATCGGCGTTCTGGGTCTCGGGAATGCGAAGCACCTGCTGGATATGCTTGCCCGCCGGCATGGTTTCGAGAAGGTCGAGACAGGCCTGCGAATAAACCTGCCCGCACATCCCGTCCCGGTCGAAGGACAGGAAGCCCTGCCCCAGGCTGTTGACGAGAACCTCGGTCAGGCGCGCCTGCTGGCTGACGTGGCGGTGGACTCGGTAATTCATGTAGTAAAGGCCGCCGATGCCGGAGAACGACGCCATGATCATGATGGCGAAGGCCCAGGCCTGCTTGACCGGCGGCATGCCCAGGACCGGCAGGGCCACGGCAACGAGCAGCATGATGACGATAGCCGTCATGCCGGCGAGCGAGGTGTGGATGATGTCGACCTGGCGCGTGGCCTCGGTCAGCACGGCCTGGCTGGCCAGGGCATCCTGCGCGGAAAAACGCTGCCGGTCAGCCCCAAAGGGCTGAGGGATTATGGAAGTTTTGTTTTCCGGCATGGCGGCCCATTGCTCGGCATGCTCAGCGGTGTTTACTGTCGTCGAGATGCAACGCCACGTAAACCTGGAAAAGCTGACCATCCAACTGGAACGGCACGATCATGTACCGTCCCCGGTGAAAATGACTGACAAAATGCCCCTTCCCCGTCACGACACAGGGTATGCCGAGGCGAAGGGCGTAACCGCGGGCGCTGAGGTCGGCCTTGATCTGGCCGAATATCATATTGGTGATCTCGCCGACCGCGTCGACGGCCATTTCATGTGTAACAGAAATGGATTTGCCGATGACCTGCGGGAGAATGTCGCGGACGGTTTCGAAAGTCAGGCATAGCGCCAGCGTGCCTTCGAGCCGCGTCTGGACCATGCCGATGACGCCGGAAACATCGCCGACCAGCGACACCATGCCCTCGCCGATTTCGAAATCGCCGGGTATGACGGTGACGCCGAAGGTTTCCTGCATGGCCTTTTGCACGGCCCTGGATATATCCTGCGCCAGCTGCGCGTCGAGCGCCAGGGTTTGCGTCGGAATAGTTGCTACTTCACCCATTGTTTCCCCCTAGCCCGACATCGCATGCGATGTCTGACGCTTGCGCTTGATCCATTCGTGGATTTCGAAGAGCTTTTTGGCCAGGTCGGTGGGTGAAACCGGCTTGATGATGTAGGATGTCGCGCCGGCCTTGATGGCCTTCATGATATTCTGCTGTTCGGATTCCGCGGTGAGCATGACGAAAGCCGTGTCGGCATATTCCGGCTTGGCGCGGAAATAGCTCAGCACCTCGAGACCGGAAATGGTCGGCATGTTCCAGTCGAGGAAAACGATGTCGTAAGGTTGCCCCGCATCGCGTGCTTTTTGCACGAGATCGATCGCTTCGTTACCGTCGGCGGCCGTTTGCACGTTGGTTATTTTCGATTCTTGCAACGTGTTGCGGACGAACTGACGGATCAGGAAGTGATCGTCGGCAATCAGAACCTTCATGTTAGCCAATTGACTCACGTCTCTTCTCCTTCGCAGCGATCTTGAGAACACAGGTTGGCCGGTC
>JBFWTA010000202.1:0-4790 GCA_050248075.1 Bdellovibrionales bacterium
ATCGAAGGCGAAGATCTGGTTTATAAAAATTATTACGATATCGGCGTCGCCGTCGGCACGCCGCAAGGCCTGGTGGTGCCGGTGGTGCGCGATGCCGACCGGCTGAATTTCGCCGACATCGAAAAGAAGATCGGCGATCTCGGCCGGCGCGCGCGCGACGGCAAGCTTTCGATGGAAGACCTGACGGGCGGCACCTTTACCATCACCAATGGCGGTATCTATGGATCGCTGATGTCCACGCCGATCCTCAACCCGCCGCAATCCGGAATTCTCGGCATGCACGCCATCAAGGAACGGCCGGTCGTCGTTAACGGCAAGATCGAAATCCGTCCCATGATGTATCTGGCGCTCAGCTACGATCACCGCATCATTGACGGCCGCGAAGCGGTGACGTTTCTTGTCCGGGTGAAAGAGTGCATCGAAAATCCGGAGAGGTTATTGCTGGGGGTCTGACGTTTGGTTGGCTTGGTTTTATTTAAACATTCTTTATTTCAGAAAACAGGCGGCCCATGCCCCCGGATGGGTTGATAAAGCATTATCCTGAAGATGCCGTCAGGTCCAAGCCCGACCGTTTTCTGGTTGTTTTGGCAACCACTACTAAAGAAAAAGTTATTCAATACCAGTTGGTCGCACGAAAAATGGGCTTGCCCATCCAGTTTCGTGGATTGAACGAACTCATCGATGTTTTTCATGCAGCCGAGGAAGATACGGGTGATCGTGTTGCGAATGGCAAGCAAAAGTTTGCCGAAGCCGAATTCGCGGCGCGTGTGTTTTATGACCCGAAATCGACATATTATCGGCTTCTACAAGAAAAGTGTCTGGAATGGAACGTAGACTTTCACCCGGCCCGTATTTTTCTTGCGTCAGATGACGCAACTTTTGAAGTCCGTTCCGATGTTTGGAAGTTATTCCGCAAAAAGCTTCGGCAGTTTGTGCCGGATCAGTTGCTCAAGGTGCAAAACGCCAAAGGAGAAATGACAGGCCCGGGTGCCGAGACAGGACCTATTCTTGCCGCCGTCACGGTCGAGAGGTTTGTCGAGTTGTTTCGTCAATCGGCACTTGAAGTTTGCGTAAAAGCCCGCTGCGCGGGCAACGAAACGTCCCCGGCCAGCCCGGAAATTTCTGCGATCCGAAACGGTCGGACATTGACGGTCCGGAATTTGCTCGAGGCCCAATCCGGTTTAGGCGCGCCAGTTCCCATAAGCTGGGATTGCCCCCTGTACCTGCATGCTCCCCTTGGACTCGACAAGCCTTTGGAACCCCCGAATGCGCCTTTTGTCACCATAGACCATTATTTTAAAGCGAAAAAAAATGTAACACAGCCCATTGCGCAGTCGCTTGCGGACTACCTTGTCTATGACAGCCCCACACGTAAAGTTGTACTGCAATTTTATAAAATCGCCTTAAGTTACGCTTCTGATACACGCGTCCATCGGCCCCTTGATAAGCATGGAAGACGCAAAGCAAAGAAAAGTGGGCAGAAATTTAAAATTGTTTCCCCTTCGCTTGTGCCAAAACATCTTGAATCTGTGCGCAGTCTTAACGAACTGCTTGATATTTCCAATGAATTCAGGAATGCGGATGTCATTGAATTTAACACATTTGACGCAACGGATCCTGCAGCCCGTGTCCGCAATTATTACAAACTGTTTTCGGCTGTCGTGGCCAAGCAGCTGGATGCACGTTTCATGGGGGTTCCCATTATTGTACATGACGACAGCTGCTGGAAGCCGGCCATCGACATGCTGAAAACACTGTGCAATGACGGCATGAGCAAAGATTTTTTGCTATCGGCCTATGAAGGGGGAGCGCTTGTCAGCGGCACGGGGTTAACCCACACGGCCACAGCCTTTATTGACCATATCGAGAGTAAGGATGCCACTGCACGTTGTGCGGCGGCTGAGCACATCAAGGATATACGACGAAGCAACTACTCTCGTTTCCGCTACTCAAAACATGGCGCCCCAGATACATCGGATTTACATTACATGGAAGCACCAGTCGGAAATTCCCTGACACCGAAGCCGCCCGGTTTATTTGCCGTCGGCATTTGTACGTCTGCCAGCAACGATAACCGAAAGCTCATCACGACTGTTGCCAAGTATACAAAATTTCTTCAGAAAAATCTTGGCGCCGGAGTCGTCTGGGGCGCGGGCGACCGGCATGCAATGGGCGCTGTCATCGAGGGTATTCTGGAAGCGGTCAATGGGGTTCGTGATCGCATTACATGGCTGGCAGGCTTCACCACGAGACCTATTGCCGAAACCGAAACCAGGTATGGCAAACCGCCTATAATCTGCCACTGGCCGAAGCGTTATAATGAAAACATCTACACGCGCATGGCTGATATTATTGAGAGTTCGGATATGATTGTTTTGGCTCCGGGTGGCCCTGGCACAGTTCAGGAAAAACTTGCGGTCTTACAGACGGTCCTCTTAGCACCTCACTTATTAAGGAACAAAAAAATCGTTTTTTACCTGCCCGATATTCATGCGAACAACAGAAACACCGAAAGGCGTTTCTGGGAGATGTCGATAAAATCTATTCTGGGAAAAGCTGTTTGGGAAAGGTTACAGGAAAGCCATGAATCGGGCATGGTCAAAGGCAAAAATGATACTAAGTCTTACGATCCGGCGCGCCACTCCGGTATAGATAACATGTACATAATTGATAAGCTAGATGATCTGAAAGCTCTCACAAGGCGATTTAAATACGAACATGACCGTCATTACGCCTTGACTCGCTCACGTAATGCCGATCATCCAGGCCAGCTAGCTGCCTAAGACCGGACCATAAAGCACACTATCGACTCGACGCGAAAGGCGGGCAGCGTTATGAATAGCCCATATCTGTAATATCTTTTATCTGGCGGTACTTATGAGCACCTACGACCTCATCGTTATCGGCGGCGGCCCGGGCGGGTATGTCGCGGCTATTCGCGGCGCCCAGCTGGGAATGAAAACGGCCTGCGTGGAAATGCGCGGGACGCTTGGCGGTACATGCCTGAATGTCGGGTGCATTCCGTCCAAGGCGCTGCTCACCAGTTCCGAAAAATACGCGGAGGCCAAAAGCCATCTCGGCGTGCACGGCGTGAAGATCGGCACGGTGGGTCTCGATCTCGCGGCGATGATGGGCCATAAGGACAAGGTGGTGAAGGACAACACGGCCGGCATCGAATATCTGTTCAAGAAACACAAGATCGACTGGATCAAGGGCAAAGGCAGCCTGAAGGGAAACGGCCAGGTTGCTGTCGAAGGGCCGGGGGAACAGACGATTTCAGGGAAGAACATCATTCTCGCCACAGGTTCGGAAAGCATGCCGTTGCCGGGCGTGGCCGTCGATGAGAAACGCATTGTTTTATCCACCGGTGCCCTCACGCTTTCGGAAGTGCCGAAAAGCATGGTGGTGATCGGCGGCGGTTATATCGGCCTTGAAATGGGATCGGTGTGGCAGCGCCTCGGCACCGACGTAACGGTGGTCGAATTTCTGGATCGCATTCTGCCCGGCATGGACGGCGAAGTGTCAAAGCAGATGCAGCGCATTCTCGGCAAACAGGGCATGAATTTCAAGCTGGGCACCAAGGTCACCGGCGCCCGCACGGAAGGCGCTCAGGTTTCCTTGACGCTTGAACCGGCCGCGGGCGGCACGGCGGAAAAAATGAAAACCGATATCGTCCTGGTCGCCATCGGCCGCCGCCCCTACACGGATGGCCTTGGGCTCGAAGCCGCGGGCGTCAGTCTGGACGAAAAGAAACGCATCGCCGTGAATGCGCATTTTGAAACCAGCGCCAAAGGCGTTTACGCTATCGGCGACGCCATCGCCGGCCCCATGCTTGCGCACAAGGCCGAGGAAGAGGGCGTCGTCTGCGTCGAAAGGCTGGCCGGTCAGTCGGGTCACATAAATTACGATGCCATTCCGGGCGTCGTTTACACGTGGCCGGAGGCGGCGTCCGTCGGCCGGACGGAAGAACAATTAAAGTCGGAAGGCATAGCCTACAAAACCGGCAAGTTTCCCTTCACCGCCAACGGACGGGCGCGGGCCATGGCGGAAACGGACGGTTTCGTAAAAATCCTTGCCGATGCGGCGACCGACCGGGTGTTGGGCGCCCATATCATCGGCCCGGATGCCGGGACCATGATCGCCGAATTGGCCCTGGCCATCGAATTTGGCGCTTCGAGCGAAGATATCGCGCGCACCTCCCATGCCCACCCCACGCTCAACGAAGCGGTCAAGGAAGCGGCACTGGCCGTGGACGGCAGGCCCATTCATATCTGAACGGGCTTTTTACGAAAGGAACCGGGAATAATGAAAACCGAGGGCTTTGCCGCATCCGGCGCCGGGGCGCCGCTCGCGCCTTTTACTTTCGAGCGCCGCCGGCCCGGACCGCATGATGTGCATATCGACATCCTTTTTTGCGGCGTCTGTCATTCCGATCTTCATACGGCGCGCAATGAATGGAAGAACACCACTTATCCCTGCGTGCCCGGGCATGAAATCGTCGGCCGCGTCATCGCCACCGGCGCGCATGTCAAAAAAATCAAGGCCGGAGACCTTGCCGGTGTCGGCTGCATGGTCGATTCCTGCCGTACCTGCCCGAGCTGCCGCCAGGACCAGGAGCAATACTGCGAAGGCGGCGCAACCTTTACCTATAACAGCAGCGACAGGCACATGCCGGGCGCCATGACTTATGGCGGCTATGCGACGCAGATCGTCGTCGACGAAGCCTTTGTGCTGCGCGTTTCGGAGAAACTGGACCTTGCCGCCGTGGCGCCCTTGCTTTGCGCCGGCAT
>JBFWTA010000203.1:0-4789 GCA_050248075.1 Bdellovibrionales bacterium
CAAGCCACGCGGCAAGCTCGACGGCATGCGCACGAGGAGTGCCGTGCCGGTCGAAGAGCTTGCCCTCAAGCAGGCGGCGCGCGACAAGTTTGCCGAATTTTTTCCTGAAGTCCGGTCTTATGATTCCCTGCGCATCACAGGCCTGCTTCAAGCCGGGAAACATTGCGAATAAGGGAGCGTTATCGAAGGCAGGATCGGAAATCGGAGGCGGAGCAAGGATCGCGGAATTCTGCCTGGCGAACTGCTGGACTTTATCGTCCGGAAACTTGCAAATCCCTGCAATCAGCAGAAAAGTTGCGCTGGGCTTGCCGTTCTGGCCGCGTGCCAGAACCTTGCCGTCCAGAAAACGCCCGAGGCCGCTGTTCGCGGCACTTCTAGAAACTTTTTGGCAAAGCGCGGTAAAGAGTTCCTCGCGGCGGGTTATGCCGACAGCGTCCAGGTGATCGAGAAGCTCCTGCTGCAGATCGCGAGAGAAAAGAACGGAAGGTTGGAAAACAGGGAAACGGTCGATACGGCCTTCGGGGTTGGCGCTACCCGGTGTGTCATAGGATCCCAAAACATCATGCATGGAATGATATCTTCGTTAAATAACGCCGTTCGAAATCCGAGCTTCACGTTGCGCCAGTATAAGAGGAAACAGCCAAAGTAAATCGATAAAGTTTGTTCTTTTACTTGCCAAAAATGGTTAGGCCGAGTTATTGGGGGCTCACCGAAAACGCCGAAAAACCCGGTATAGATTAACGCTTTCTGGCCATTCCCGAGAAAATGAAAGAAACTATGTCTTTCCACCCCATCGACCTCTGGACCGCCGAATATGAAATGGGCGGGATACCGTCGTCGGCGCGGGAGACGCCGTCGGGGGCGGTGGTCTGGGCGTACGAGCTTTTGCGGCAGCGGGAATTTCTGCTGCGCACGGCGGTGGATGTGGGCTGCGGCAAGGGGCGCAACAGCCTGTTTCTGGCCCGGCAGGGGATGACGGTCACGGCGATGGATTTTATTCCGGACGCCATCGACCATCTTAACCAAACCACCCGTGCTGAAGGCCTGGAATCGAAAATCCGCGCCCACCGCTTCGACGTCACCGAGCCCTGGCCGCTGGAGCCGGCAGGCGCCGATCTGGTGGTCGACGCCTTTTGCTTCAAGCATATTATCGATTCCGGCGAGCGCGAGGCCTACAAGCAAAGCCTGATCCGAACCATCCGCATGCGCGGGCATTATCTTATTTCGTTCGCCAGCATCGGCGACGGCTATTACGGCCGTTATGTGGTGCGGGAAAACGAAGACGGGGTGCAGCTGGCGGTCGATCCGGCCAACGGCATCCCGTCCCTGCTGTTCGACCGCGACCATATCATCCGCTTCTTCGGGCCAGAACTCGACTTATACGCCGAAATCCATCACAATAAGCCTTCGGCGATGCATGGGCGGCTGTATAAACGCAGCACCTATGCCCTGCTGTTTCAGGTCAACCCGAAAAAGCCTTAGTAAAAGGGACAGTTTCCGATGAGCGAACCGAACGCCGCCCTGCCGACGGAAGACGAGGCCGCCCGGCGGCTGACGCAGCTGGAAAAACTCACGGCGCGGTTCGGCGATCCGTACCGCATCACCAAATACGACAAGACCGACGACGCGGCCGGTATCAAGGAAAAATTCGCCCATCTGGCGAACGGGGAAAAGACCCAGGATACGGTGAAAGTCGCCGGGCGCATCCTGTCGAAACGCAACAGCGGCATGTTCATCGATATTCTCGACGACAGCGGCCGGCTGCAGGTGTTTCACGACATCAAGCACGCCGCGCCGGAACGGCTGGAGATTCTCGATCTGCTCGATCTCGGCGATATCGTCGGTGTGACCGGCATCGTGCGCCGCACGCCGCGCGGCGAAATCACGGTCGACGCCGCGGATCTGGTTCTGCTGGCCAAGGCGCTGGAGCCGCCGCCGGAAAAATTCCACGGGCTCAAGGATGTCGATACCCGCTTCCGCCACCGCGAGCAGGATCTGGTGGCGACGCAACGCACCCGCGATGCCTTGCGCGCGCGCTACCGTCTGGTCGCCGCCATGCGGCAGTTTCTATATGGGCGCGGCTTTATCGAGGTCGAGACGCCAATGCTGCATGTCATCGCGGGCGGCGCGCTGGCCAAGCCGTTCACGACGCATCACAACGCGCTGAACATGCCGCTTTACCTGCGCATCGCGCCGGAACTGCATCTCAAGCGACTCGTGATCGGCGGGCTGTCGGAAAAACTGTTCGAGATCAACCGCTGCTTCCGCAACGAAGGCATCAGCCCGCGGCATAACCCGGAATTCACCTCGCTGGAACTCTATCAGGCCTATGTCGATTTCACGGCGATGATCGAGATCACCGAGGCGATCGTTCACCACGTGGCGCTCGCGCTCCATGGCTCGGCCAAGGTGAAATTCGCCGATATCGAGATCGACTTCACGCCGCCCTGGCCGCGCAAGGGCATGGCCGATCTGATCCGGGAACATACGAAACTGGATCTCTACGCGCTGCCCGACGCCGCCGCCGCGCGCGACGCCGCCGCCAAAATCGGCGTGCCGACCGAACCGGGCGTCAGCTGGGGGCAGGTGGTCGAGGCGGTCTTCGGCGCCAAGGTCGAGCATAACCTTATCCAGCCGACCCATGTCGTCGACCTGCCCAAGGACATCTCGCCGCTCGCCAAGGCCTGGCCGGACCGGCCCGCCGTGGCGCAGCGTTTCGAGACCTTCGTCAATGGCTGGGAAATCGCCAACGCCTTCAGCGAGCTCAACGACCCGCGCGAACAGCGCGCGCGTTTCCTCGAGCAGGCCGAACAGAAGCGCGGGCCGGACGACCCGCCGCATCCTATCGACGAGGATTTCATCAGGGCGCTGGCTTTCGGCATGCCGCCGATGGGCGGGCTCGGCATCGGCATCGACCGTCTCGGCATGCTGATGACCGACAGCCAAAGCATCCGCGAAGTGATCGCCTTTCCGACCATGAGGCCGGTGGATTAAACCCGCCGGAGGCACCATGTCCGCCAAACCCGTCGAGATTTATCAGGGCAGCGACTGGCTTACCTACCGGTGGCCGGTGGCGCAGGCTTTCGACACGCTCGACCGCATCCGCGAACTCTGCCTGCAATTGCCGGCGGCCATCGCGGCGGCATCGACTCCGGGACCCTTGCAGCCGCATCACGAAATTCCGGATGAAGATATCGCCGAGATTTTCGGCTATATCGTCGAGCTTTGTGACGATCTGGCCGGTGAAATCGACATCATTCACGCCGATCTGTTTTCATATCTTCAGGGCAGCCCACTGCAATTATGGGCGGCGTTTGAAATGCGCCTGCATCTGCGCGATCTGCGGGTGGCTTCCTATAAGGAAGCCACTTCCGATTCGCCTTTGCATACGCCTCCGGAAACAATTCTGGGCTGCGTAGCGCGCATCAGGATACTGCTCAAGCAGGTCGACCAGTAGTTATCGGTAAATCTTCCTTTTCCGTTCAGGCATTTTTTTGCGGTGATTCTTTTGGCCGGCGGATCCGGTCTGCCTCACGCATTTATGGGATCGCTGAAGATATCGCGAGTGTATTGGTGAAATAAAATTAAGCAAACCGCAGGAATGAATTTGGCAAGCAAATACAGGTCGTTGCAATAAAAAGAAATGAACATTCATGTGCGCGCCGCCTTTTTTGCCATGCAAAAACATCGACGTTAATTCTTCCTTTAATATATCGAGCTAAATTTGATCTGATTTTTACGCAAAAGCCGCGCAACTATTTATGCGCAAATTTAAAAATTATTTTTGAAAACAGTATTTTGCAGGGAGATATAAAATGGCCAGAATTAACTGGACCGCCGCTCTTCTTCTCCTTGCGGCGCAAATCATCTTTGCAAATCCGGCGCAGGCGCAAAGCAACACCCCGGACCTGTCGTTTCTGGAGCAGCGCATTCAGGAATTCCAGCAGCTGATTCAGCAGCTGCAGCAGCGCATCGACGAGATCATGCAAAATGTCGGCGGCGGCAGCGGGAATAGCGCGCCGGAAGATGTGACGTCGCTGCGTTATCAGGGGCGCACCTATACCAAGACGGACGGCGCATGGGCCGTGGTGAGAGGCAACGGAACGACGGTGCCCGTGCGGAGCGCCCGCCTGCAGCGCCAGCTTGACCGTACCGCCGGCCGGGTATGCGCGAATGGCAGCCCGCGCTGCGTATTGCCGACGGATCCCGGCAGCAGTTCAAGTTCGGGCAGCAGCTCTTCGGGCACGACATCGAGTTCCTCGAGCGGCACCACGTCGAGCTCAAGCTCGGGAACCACCAGCTCGACCGGGTCATCGTCATCGGGGGGCACGACGAGCAGTTCGACCGGCAGCAGCAGTTCGGGCACGACATCGAGCTCTTCGAGCGGCACAGCGTCGAGTTCAACCAGCTCTTCGTCATCGAGCGGCAGCAGCTCCTCGGGCACGACATCAAGCTCTTCGAGCGGCACGGCATCAAGCTCAAGCTCGGGGACTTCCGGTTCGACGAGTTCATCGTCATCGGGCGGCACGGCGGGCAGCAGCAGTTCGGGCGCTCCGCTGCCCGTGGTCGACGGTGTTTGCGGCGCATCGCACGATCAGACATTGACCAGCGCGCCGACCGCCGATCTCTGTGCCACGGGGACCCCGTCGGCGGTAGGGGGCTTCGGTCCCTGGATCTGGAGCTGCAGCGGCAGCAATGGCGGCGCCACCACGCAATGCTCGGCGACCAAGGGCGGCGGCTCAGGCTCGACATCCAGTTCCAGTTCTTCCGGCGGTTCCACAAGCTCGAG
>JBFWTA010000204.1:0-4757 GCA_050248075.1 Bdellovibrionales bacterium
ATCAAGGGGCGGCTGCAGAACAAGGTTCTGGTGGCGCAATACAATCCGCTGAAGATCGCGGGCAAAACGCGGCCCGCCATTCTGTGGACGACGGCCGCGAGCATCGCGGCGGCGGTGGAGCTGGTCAATGCCGGCAAACTGCCGGCGCGCGGGTTCGTGAAGCAGGAAAACATCTCCCTGCCCGCCTTTCTGGCGACGATGCACGGAAAATTATTTGCGAAACATTGTCCGAAGCTGGTGGGACTGTGAGATGAAAACTTCACACCTTTTAAGCCCCCTGGGCGTCGATGTGAGAAAACATGCCGGACGCGGGCTGGATGTGTATTCGCCCATCGATGGCGGCAAACTGGCGTCATTAGCCGTCGACAGCGTGGCGGCGGTGGACGCCAAAATCAAAAACGCCGCGGCGGCGTTCGAGGCATGGCGCGACGTGCCCGCGCCGAAGCGCGGCGAGCTGATCCGCCTGTTCGGCGAGGAGTTGCGGAAAAACAAGCCGGCACTGGCGAAACTGGTGACCGCGGAATGCGGCAAGATCCTCGCCGAAGGGCTGGGCGAAGTGCAGGAGATGATCGATATCTGCGATTTCGCGGTCGGTCTGTCGCGGCAATTGCACGGTTTGACCATCGCGTCGGAGCGGCCCCAGCACGCGATGCAGGAAACATGGCACCCCTTGGGACCGGTCGCCGTGATCAGCGCGTTTAATTTTCCGGTGGCGGTGTGGGCGTGGAATTTCGCGCTGGCCGTCGTGTGCGGCGATCCGGTGATATGGAAGCCGTCGGAAAAAACGCCGCTCTGCGCCCTCGCCTGTCAGGCGATTTTCGAGAAGGCGGCGAAACGGTTCGGAAAGCTTCCGGCGCATCTGAGCCAGATCGTCCTCGGCGGCGCGAAGACGGGCGCGAAACTGGTTTCCGATCCGCGCATGGCGCTTGTCAGCGCCACCGGCAGCAGCCGCATGGGCGGCATCGTCGGGCCGAAGGTGGCGGAACGGTTCGGCAAATCATTGCTGGAGCTGGGCGGCAACAACGCGGTGATCGTCAGCGACAAGGCGGATCTGCATCTGGCGCTGACGTCCATTCTGTTCGGCGCGGTGGGCACGGCGGGGCAGCGCTGTACGACGACACGGCGGGCCATCGTGCATCACGGCGTCTTCAATATGTTCTTCGAGCGGTTGAAACAAAGCTATGGCGATCTGGCGAGAACGAAGATCGGCAATCCGCTGGACGATAAAACGCTGATCGGGCCGCTGATCGACGGGCGGTCCTATGCCGGGATGCAGAAAGCGCTGAAACAGGCGAAGGCGGAACGCGGCGAGGTGTTTTACGGTCGCCGGGTGCTGACCGGCAAATATCCCGATGCCTATTATGTCGAGCCGGCGCTGGTGAAAATGCCGAAACAGACGGCGATCGTGCGGCACGAGACTTTCGCGCCGATTTTATATGTGATGCCGTATAAAACGCTGGACGAAGCCATCGCCATCCATAACGGCGTGGCGCAGGGGTTATCGTCGGCGATCTTCACCACCGATATCCGCGAGGCCGAGATTTTCCGGCGGCGCAGCGATTGCGGCATCGCCAATGTGAATATCGGCACCAGCGGCGCCGAAATCGGCGGCGCGTTCGGCGGCGAAAAGGAAACCGGCGGCGGCCGCGAGAGCGGATCGGACGCCTGGAAAAACTACATGCGCCGGCAGACCAGCACCGTGTATTACGGCGTGGACGCGCCGGCCCTGGCGCAGGGGATTGTGTTTGATGCCTCGTGAAAAATTTTTCTATCAGCAATGGCCCGACTGTCCCTCCCCCCTTGGAGGGAGGCCAGGAGAGGGGTACAAAAAACAGGAGTCTCTCCGCTTAAACTGTCAGTGTGAAATTGTAAATACCGCTGTTTTTTTATACCCCTCCCCTAACCCCGCCCCAAGGGGCGGGGAACTATTTGGCGCCAGTTGAACATGCAGGCGACACTCGACAAAATCAAAAACGTTCTCGGACCTTCCGGTTATATCGACGATCCGGCGCGGATGGAGCCGTTTGTGGTGGCGTGGCGCGGCGGGTGGCGGGGGAAGACGCCGCTGATCGCCCTGCCCGCTTCGACGGAAGAAATCTCCGCCGTCGTGAAATTTTGCGCACAAAATAAAATCGGCATCGTGCCGCAGGGCGGCAATACGGGCACCGTGGGCGGATGCATTCCGTCGATGGAGAATAATCAGATCGTGATCGGCCTGTCGCGGCTTAACAAAATCCGGAATATCGACAGGACGGGTTCGGCGGTCACGGCGGAAGCGGGCGTGATTTTACAGACGCTGCAGGACGCGGCGGCGGAAGCGGGGTTTCTGTTTCCGATCAGCATGGCCTCGCAAGGCAGCGCGCAGATCGGCGGCGCAATTTCCACCAATGCGGGCGGCACGGCCGTGCTGCGCTATGGCAACACCCGCAGCCTGGTGCTGGGGATCGAGGCGGTACTGGCGAATGGCGAGGTGTTTTCGGGTCTGAAAAGCCTGCGCAAGGACAATATGGGATACAATCTGGCGCAGTATTTTATCGGGTCGGAAGGCACGCTGGGCATCGTCACCGCCGCGACGCTCAGGCTGTTTCCGAAACCGCGGCAAAGCCTGACCGCCATCGCGGCCATTCCAAACGCCGAGG
Source organism: Bdellovibrionales bacterium (assembly GCA_050248075.1). Classification (GTDB taxonomy): domain Bacteria; phylum Pseudomonadota; class Alphaproteobacteria; order UBA9219; family UBA9219; genus JBFWTA01. The sequence continues at coordinate 2,640 of JBFWTA010000204.1, forward strand.
CGGCGCTGGAACTTCTTGGCGATTTTCAGAGGGAATGCGGCGAGTATCTGTCGGCGTTCGAGATCATTTCCGAAACAGCGATGGCGCTGGTGATCAAGAATATTCCCGGCACGCGCATGCCCGGCAGCCCGGCGCCGTATTTTATTTTGATCGAGATCGATTCCGCGTCGCCCGGCGTTCCGTTGCCTGCGCTGTTCGAAACGGTGACCGTAAAAGCGCTGCAGAACGGCAGCATGAGCGACGCGGTGGTGGCGGAAAACATCGCGCAGGCCCGGCAGCTCTGGCATTTGCGCGAAAATATTTCGGAGGCCATCCGCAAGGAATCCTCGGCGATCCATTTCGACATTGCCCTGCCGTTGAACGAAATCGCGCCGTTCCTGATGCAGTTGGAGCCGCGCATCAAGGCCGTCGCCCCCGATATCCGCATCGCGCCGTTCGGGCATATCGGCGACGGCAACCTGCATTACAATATGTGCTTTGCCCGGCCGCAGGAGAATTTTGCGGAACTGAAGGCAAAAATTCAGGACATCGTTTACGGCGAGGTGGCCCGCCGCGACGGCAGCCTGAGCGCGGAACATGGTATCGGCACGGCGCGCAAGGCGGTTCTGGCGCAGTACAAGCCGGCCTCCGAGATCGAAATGATGAAGAAAATCAAGCACGCACTCGATCCCGATGGACTTATGAATCCGGGCAAGATATTTGATTAGCCATTAGCCATTAGCCATTAGCCATTAGCCATTAGCCATTAGCCATTAGCCATTAGCCATTAGCCATCAGGCACGAGCTGTTAACGATTAAGAAAAATTGTTTTTATGACTTACTCGGTGAAGGAAATTTTTAAAACCCTGCAGGGCGAAGGCGGGCAGGCCGGGCGGGCGGCGGTGTTCTGCCGGTTTGCCGGATGCAATTTGTGGAACGGGCGCGAACAGGACCGCGCCGCGGCGGTCTGCACATTCTGCGATACGGATTTTATCGGCATCGACGGGCCCGGCGGCGGCGCCTTTGGCACGGCGGTGCAGTTGGCGACAGCCATCGAACGCGCGTGGGGAACGGGCGCCGAACGGCGGCTGGTCGTCTTTACGGGCGGCGAGCCGTTGTTGCAGCTGGACGACGAGTTGATCGCCGTCCTGCATACGCGCGATTTCGAAATTGCGGTGGAGACCAACGGCACGCTCGAGGCGCCCGCTTCCATCGACTGGATCTGCGTCAGCCCGAAAGCCGGCGCGCCCTTCGTGCAGAAGCGCGGCAAGGAATTGAAGCTGGTCTATCCGCAGGACAATATCTCGCCCGCGGATTTCGAAGCCCTGCCCTTCGATCATTTCTGGCTGCAGCCGATGGACGGCCCGAAACGCGAGGAAAACACGGCGCTGGCCGTCGCCTATTGCCTCGACAACCCGCGCTGGCGCGTGAGTTTGCAGACGCATAAGTATATGGGGATTGCGTAACCGCTTTTGTTAGCTAATGACCGGGCCAGATTGGCTATATTTAAAAAGATTTTGTATAATTCTTTGAATAGGAAATTATATGTTCGAACTCAGCAAACAATTCCGTTTTGACTCCGCCCATACGCTCGACCGCAAGATCGATACGGAGGCGAGCCGGCGGATTCATGGGCATTCGTATCGCGCCGAGGTGACGGTGCGCGGGGTGCCGGACAAGCAGTCCGGGATGATCATCGATCTCGGCCTGTTCGAGCGCGAGCTGGAAGAAACGCGGCTGGCGCTGGATCACCGGTTTCTGGACGAGATCAACGACCTGGGGCCGGCGACGCTGGAAAACCTGTCGGCCTGGATCTGGCGGCGGCTGGAGCCGTCCATCAAAGGGCTGACGAAAGTGACGGTCTATCGCGACAGCAACGCCGAGCGTTGCGTCTATCGCGGTCCCGGCAAGGAAGCGGCATGAACCGTGCCCTGGTTCTGTTTTCCGGCGGGCAGGATTCGACCGTCTGCCTGGCCTGGGCTTTGGCGCAATTCGATGAGGTCGAGACCATCGGTTTCGATTACGGACAACGGCATGCCATCGAACTTTCCTGCCGCAACGTCATCCGTAAGCAACTAGGCGCGCAATTTCCGCAATGGCAAAAGAAACTGGGCGAAGACCATCTGATAAACCTGTCTT
>JBFWTA010000205.1:0-4670 GCA_050248075.1 Bdellovibrionales bacterium
GCGGCGCGGGCCAGCGAGCCCGGCCCTTTAACAACACCCCACCCCAGGGCCGCCGCCAGCACGATGCAGGCCGCGGCGCCATTATCGGGATAGCCTTCCAGAAGCGGCAGCCAGAGCGGCGGGATCAGGAGAGCGCTGCCGAAGCTTGCCGCCAGCGCCACCCGCCAGCCGACCCCCATCGCCCGGCGAAAAAAAAAGGCGACGGCCAGTTCGTAGGCCAGAAAGAACACGCCGAAATTCGTGAGAATAAAAACCAGCCGCGACGGTCCGAACAGGGAGAACGTAAAAAGCGACGGCACGGCGAAAAGCAGGTTGTAATTATGGCCCAGCGATCCGCCCAGCATGGATAAGCCCGCCGCGGGATCGCGCGCGGCGATTTCGTAAAACTGCCGCGCCATGCCGTAATACATGGCGTGATCCCAGAAATAGAATGTGCGTTCGTGTTCGATATAGGAATAGACGAAAAGCATCTGGGCGCCCGCCAGGGCAAAAAGCAGCGGCGCGAAAACGGGGAAAGGCCGGTTCATGGCGGCGGGTCGCCGCCCGTGATGCGGTCGATGACGAAAAGCGGCCGCTGCTTGCTCTCGAGATAAATCCGCCCGACATATTCGCCGATCATGCCGATGCAGAAGAACTGGAGTCCGAAGAAAAACAGCATCATCGAGGCAAGGCTGGTCCAGCCGCGCATGGTGCCGAAGAACAGCCAGGACATGCCGACATAGAGCAGGAGCAGGAGCGCCAGCGCGCCGCAGCCGACGCTGAGCCACAGGCTGAGCCGTAGCGGCACGGTCGAAAATCCGGTAATGCCGTCCAGGGCAAAACGCAGCATGTCGCGCAGCGGATAATGGCTGTCGCCCCGGGCGCGCGGCGCGCGGTCGTACAACAGCGGCACCTGCCTTAGTCCCAGCCAGGCGATCATGCCGCGCAGATAGCGCTGGCGTTCCGGCATTTTCTGCAAGAACTCCCACACCCGGCGGTTCAGCAGCCGGAAATCCCCGGCATCGGGCGGCAGCGCATGCTCGCCGATCACCCGCATGAGGCGGTAAAAGACCGACGCTGAAACGCGCTTGAAGGCCCCTTCGCCCTCCCGCTTGCGGCGCTGGCCGTATACGACATCGGCCCCCTCGTCCATGAGCCGCATCATTTCCGGCAGCAGTTCGGGCGGGTCCTGCAGATCGGCGTCGATGATGAGAATGCGTTCGCCGCGCGCCTGCGCGAGCCCGGCCGAGAGCGCGATCTGCTGGCCGTAGCGCCGGGCGAGACTGATCCCCACCACCGGCAGTCCGCTGACGGAAGCTTTTTCGATCATGTTCCAGGTGGCGTCCGCCGAGCCGTCATTGACCAGAATGATCTCGAACGACTTGCCCACGGCGCCGCGGCAGGCCTCGAACAGACGGGGCAGCAGAAGCGGCAGGACCCCGGCCTCGTTATGGCAGGGCACAACGACCGAAAGGGCAAGCACGGGCTTTGGCGGAGGATGATATTCCATGGGACAAGACAAGAACTTTCGGGGAAGCTACAATAGCCGGGTTTTTCTCACAAGCAGGCGGTGCGCGCCGCCGGGAGACGCGTCATGAAGATCAAGGCCGAAATCGAATGCACGCCCGAGGAAGCGCGCGCTTTTATGGGGTTGCCGGATATCCGGCCGATGCAGGAGGCGCTCATGCAGGATCTCGAGACGCGTCTGCGCGCCAATATCCAGGCAATGGACCCCGAAAGCATCCTGAAAACCTGGCTGCCCGCCGGCATCCAGGGCGCCGAGCAGTTCCAGAAAATGTTCTGGGCGCAGATGCAGCAGGGCATGGCGGGGCTGACGGGCACGCCGCGCAAGACCGGCACCCGGGACTGACGGAGGCACAAATGACACGTGGAGGAAGAAAAGCCGGGGTTGTGGTCGAAGTCATTCTCATCCTCATGGGGCTCGGCCTCATCGGAAAAGGCGTCCTGGAGGGCGCCCATACCTACAAGTTCACGCATCTCGCCGAATCGACGGAAGGCACGATCAACGGCATCACGAAATTCGGCTTCGGCGCCAACGTGCTGTTCGTCCTGCAGCCCGAAGGCAAAAGTGTTGTCTTCGCGCAGGACGGTTTCTTCTTCCGCGCGCAGACGGGCCAGCGCGTGCCGGTTCTCTACGATCCCGTCAATCCGGAACGGGGGATGATCGACCGCTTTACGTCGCTCTGGTTCCGGCCGTTCTTCCTCATGCTGCCGGGTTTTATCCTTCTTTACTTCGGCCTGCGGCTGCGCGGCGAGCGCAATCTATGACCGGCGATCCGCCGCTTTTTTATAAGGCGCATGTTTTCTGCTGCACCAACCGGCGCGCGCCGGACCACAAGCGCGGCTGCTGCGCCGGCAAGGACGCCGAGCATCTGCGCAATTACATGAAGAAGCGCGCCAGGGACATGGGCCTTGCCGGCGTGCGCGTCAACAATGCCGGCTGTCTCGACCGCTGCGAACGCGGCCCCTGTATCGTCATCTATCCGGAAGGCGTCTGGTATGCGCCGAGAAACGAGGCGGATTGCGATGAAATCCTTTCCGTTCATATCTTGGGCGGCGGGCGCGTGACGCGGCTTATGCTCGATCCGGCCTGACATGGCGCCGGACGCCACGATTTTTGCGCTCGCCTCGGCGCCGGGCCGCGCCGGCGTTTCGGTGCTGCGCATTTCGGGCCGCGCCGCCGCGCGTGCATTCGGCTTGTGCGCGCCGCACACGGTGCCGCCGCCGCGCCTGGCGCAGCTGCGCGCCCTGCGCCGTCCCGGTGATGGCGGGCTTATCGACAAGGCCCTCGTCTTATGGTTTCCCGCGCCGCACAGCTTTACCGGCGAGGATGTGGCCGAATTTCATCTGCATGGTAGCCGCGCGGTGCTGCAGGCGGTAACGGAATGTCTCGGCGCGCTGCCGGGTTTTCGTATCGCCGAGCCCGGCGAGTTCACGCGCCGCGCCTTCATGAACGGCAAGCTGGATCTCACGGAAGTCGAGGCCCTGGCCGATCTGATCGACGCCGAAACCGAGGCGCAGCGGCGGCAGGCGATACGCCAGCTGGACGGCGAGCTCGGCCGGCTTTACGAAAGCTGGCGCGGCCGTCTGGCCCGCGTCCTCGCCCATCTTGAAGCGGCGATCGATTTCGCCGACGAGGATCTGCCGCCCGATATGGAAAGCCGGCAGGCGAACGACATCGTCGCGCTGGCCGCCGAAATCGCCGCGCATCTCGACGACCGGCAGTGTGGCGAGCGGCTGCGCGAGGGGTTTTCGGTCGCCATTCTGGGACCGCCCAATGCGGGCAAATCCAGTCTTCTTAACGCCCTGGCGCGGCGCGACGCGGCCATCGTGTCGTCGGACGCCGGCACGACGCGGGACGTGATCGAGGTCCATATGGATCTAGCCGGCTATCCCGTCATTCTGGCGGATACGGCCGGTTTGCGGGACAGCGCCGACGCCGTTGAAAACGAAGGCATGCGCCGGGCGCTGGCGCGCGCCGCAAACGCCGATCTCAAATTGCTGGTCTATGACGGCGCGTTGTGGCCGGAGCTTGACGGGCCCACGAAAATGCTGGCCGATGCGCAGGCGCTTGCCGTCGTCAACAAGGCCGATCTTTGCCCGGCGGCGGGAACGGGCGGCGAGCTTTTTATTTCGGCGATAACCGGCGCGGGCATTCCGGTCCTGCTCGACCGGATCGCGGCGCGTATCGCCGAACGCTTCCTGACGCCGACCGCGCCGCCGCTGACACGGGCGCGGCACCGCGCGGCGCTGGAGGAAAGCCTCGGGCATCTTGGCGCGGCGCGGGACCCGAAAGAAGCCGCGCTGCGCGCCGAGGACATTCGCCTGGCCATGCGGGCGCTGGGCCGCATCACGGGCCGGGTCGATGTGGAGGACCTGCTCGACATCATTTTCCGCGATTTCTGCATCGGCAAATAAATTCGGCAGTTTCTTCCCCATGAACGGCAACCGGCCCGCCGGTTAACCATAAATTATTTCGGAAATCATGTTGACAGATAGTACCCAATAAGGTTATGTTGACGACCGAAGCGCCCTTCTTGCGGCCGGACCGCCGGCGATCGGGCGAAAGACGGCGATGCGAAACCGCCGGGCGCCCATTCGATAGGTTTTCACGATTAAACAAACAACCATGCACCTGCGCCGGCATGACGGTCGTTTTAATGGTCCGGATGGCGTTGGAAATGCCCCGGACGGCTAAGCGAGCGGCACGGGATCAGGCGTGAAGCCGGGATCGAACATCCCGTCATTCTTGATAACGCGCAGGCTGGGCTTGCCTTTCGCCGCGCCGCCCTTTCCGGAGCGCGGCTTTCGCGCGCCGCGCTGCTCGTCATCCTGTTCCGGTGCGCGCATATAGCGGAATATTTCCGGCGACTGCATCAGCGCCGCGATTTCCTCGGCGGTCTTGCCGAGATCGTCGGGATTGCTGAGCCGTATGCCATCGACGCGGTTTTCAGCAAGCCATGTGCAATAATAGACGATGCCGATCAGGCATGAGAGGTCGCGGAACAGATTGGCGATACGCGCGGCCAGCTTGATGAATTCCGCGTTATCCCAGCCGAATGCAAGGCCGCAGCGTGCCAGGGCGTGCATGAAATCATTGCCGAACTCCTCGGAATCCGGCTTGCCGGTAAAGGCCGAGGTCACCCAGCGTTTCATCGAGGAGCGGCTTT
>JBFWTA010000206.1:0-4642 GCA_050248075.1 Bdellovibrionales bacterium
GTTGTCGTGCCAGCATTCCTGATCGTTGGCGAGCGGGTCGATGCCCCACAAGGCCACGTCGCGCCCCTCGACCATGATAAGTCCCGAGGGAAGCAAGGCGGGAATTCCCGAGAGCTCGGCCGTTTCCGAAGCCTGCGCGGCACCTGAGACGCCAATGATAATACCGGTTATCAAGAGCGGGACAATACGCATGGGGCATATCCTTTCCCTGCTTTGCCTAGCATGCTAAGGGCCTATAGTGGCGAAAAAATGATGCCGAACATGGGCAGTGATGCTATAAAGCAACGCTTTTCAAGCCAAGGCTTTGATTCATAAAAAATTCAAGAGGTTCGCACATGTCGTCCGCCGCACAGACCCGCACCGAAACCGATTCTTTCGGTCCGATCGAGGTACCCGCCGCCCATTACTGGGGCGCGCAGACCCAGCGCAGTCTACAGAACTTCAAGATCGGCGGCCAGCGCATGCCCTTGCCCCTTATTCATGCCTATGGCGCACTCAAGAAAGCGGCGGCGCTCGCGAATATGAAGCTCGGCATCCTCGACGACAAAATCGGCGACGCAATCGTGAAAGCGTCTGAAGAAGTGCGCATGGGCAAATTAGACGAGGATTTTCCCTTGGTCGTCTGGCAGACCGGTTCCGGCACGCAGACCAACATGAACGTGAATGAAGTGATTTCGAACCGGGCAATCGAATTGCTGGGCGGCGAAAAAGGCAGCAAGAAACCGGTGCATCCCAACGACCACGTCAATATGAGCCAGAGCTCGAACGACAGTTTTCCGACCGCGATGCATATCGCCACAGCCATGCAGATCACGGATTTTCTGATTCCCGCGCTCGACCATTTTCACCAGGCGCTCGAGAAGAAGGCGGAGGCGTTCAAGGATATCGTCAAGATCGGGCGCACGCATCTTCAGGATGCCGTGCCGCTCACGCTCGGTCAGGAATTTTCGGGTTATGCCGCGCAGGTGAAATTCGCCGTGGCCCGCGTCAAGGACGTGTTGCCCCGTCTTTACCCCCTCGCCCAGGGCGGCACCGCCGTCGGCACCGGCATCAACACCAAGAAAGGTTTTGCCGAAGAATTCGCCCGGCAGATCGCCGCCATCACCGGCAAGCCTTTCGTGTCGGCGCCTAACAAGTTCGAAGCCATGGCCGCGCATGACGCCATGGTCGAGGCCTCCGGCATGTTGAACGTCATCGCCGTGAGCTTCATGAAAATCGCCAACGATATCCGCCTGCTCGGCTCCGGCCCGCGCTGTGGCTTCGGTGAAATCAGCCTGCCGGAGAACGAGCCCGGCTCGTCCATCATGCCTGGCAAGGTCAACCCGACGCAATCCGAAGCCATGACCATGGTCGCGGCCCAGGTGATGGGCAATCACGTAGCGGTGAGCGTCGCCGGATCGAACGGTCATTTCGAGCTGAACGTTTTCAAGCCGGTCATCGCCCACAACGTCCTGCAGTCCATCCGCCTGCTCGGCGATTCGGCCGTGAGCTTCACGGACAACTGCGTTGCCGGCATTACGGCCAACAAGGAACGCATCAGGCAGCTGCTTAACGACTCGCTCATGCTGGTAACGGCGCTTAATCCGCATGTCGGCTACGACAACGCCGCCAAGATCGCCAAGAAGGCGCATGCCGAGGGCAAGAGCCTCAAGCAGGCGGCGGTAGAGCTGAACATTCTCAAGGCCGAGGATTTCGACCGGCTCATCAAGCCGGAAGAAATGGTGCATCCTGTCTGAACCATGCGATGAAAATCGTCAAACGCTCCATCCGCATCGCCCGCCACAACACCAGCCTTACGCTGGAAACCGAGTTTTGGGACGAATTGAAGCGCATTGCAAAGTCCAGAAAATTTTCGCTAAACCAACTGGTTGCCAAGATCGATAGAGAACGCAGCGGAAATTTATCCAGCGCCTTACGGCTGTATGTCCTGAACGATCTAAAATCAGCCCTTCGGCGTTCCGAATAGCGCCTCGATGCCGCTCTTGTGCGCTTCCTTCTTCGCGATCGCATCGCGCACGCGGGTAATTTCGGCTTCGAGAGAAACGATATATTCCCTGAGTTCGACGACCGACATCGGCTGCAGATCAAGCGGCTTGAGCACCGGGCGCGGTGGATCGAGATCGTCGGGATTGAGCATGACGTCACTATTCCACCTGCGGCTATTGGGCGCAAGCCCGGCGAAAAATTTTTGCGGACGGGGTTCCGTAAAATAGCTGCGGCATTATACTCCCCTCATGCCCGTCACGAGAATGCACGCTATTTCCTATTCCGTTCCCGGCGATCCGGATGTGCTGCAATGGACCGAGCAGCCTGTTCCGGAATATGCGCCCGATGAAGTTTTGATCAGGGTCGCCGCCGCCGGGCTGAACCGCGCCGATATCCTGCAGCGTCAGGGGAAGTACCCGCCGCCCGACGGCAGCAGCCCTGTTTTGGGGCTGGAAGTTGCCGGTGAAATCGTCGCTTCGGGACGCGAGGTGAAACGCTGGCGTCCAGGCGATAAGGTCTGTGCCCTGCTGTCGGGCGGCGGCTACGCGGAATATGCGGCGGTTCCGGAAGGGCAATGCCTGCTAATTCCCGCCGGTCTTTCATCGATGGACGCTGCGGCTCTGCCGGAAGGTGTTGCGACCGTCTGGGCCAATATCTTCGAAATCGGCAGCCTGCAGCCCGGGCAGACGGTTCTCGTGCATGGCGGTGCAAGCGGCATCGGCACCACGGCCATCCAGATGGTCAAGGCCTTCGGCGCACGGATCTTCGTCACCGCCCGCGACGAGGAAAAATGCGAGGCCTGCCGAAAACTCGGCGCCGATCTCGCCGTGAATTATCGCCGCGAGGATTTTATTGCGGCCGTCGAGCAGGCCACCGAAAAACGAGGTGTCGATATCGTGCTCGATATGGTGGGCGGCGATTATGTCATGCGCAACCTCATGGCGCTGGCCCCGGGCGGCCGCCACATAAGCATCGCCGTCCAGGGCGGCAAAACGGCCCCGATCGATCTCTGGATGATCATGCGAAAACAGCTTGCGCTGACCGGCTCTACCCTCCGTCACCGGCCTGCCCCGGAAAAGGCAAGGCTGATGCGCGCCGTGGAGGAAAAAGTCTGGCCATGGATAAAAAACAATAAACTTAAGCCTTTGATATATAAGTTTTTTTCCATAAAGGAGGCCGCCGCGGCACATAAATTGATGGAATCCGGCGAACATATTGGTAAGATCGTCCTCGAAGTTCCGCCTGCCAAATAAGACAGATCAATCAGGCCGATACTTTAATCGATCCGAAAATCGAGACGCTTGCGGATCGTCCGGTTGCCTGCCGTGGCCGGATTGTGACGTTGTTTGTCTTATTGCTTTTATAAAGGAGGCTTGGATGCCCGCACCCTTAATGCCGAAAGCGACCGCCGTGTGGCTGGTCGAAAACACAACGCTCAGCTTCGAACAGATCGGCGATTTCTGCGGTCTGCACAAGCTGGAGGTGCAAGCCATCGCCGACGGCGAAGTGGCCGCCGGCATCATCGGCCTCGATCCCATTCTTAACGGCCAGCTGACCGCCGAGGAAATCAAGCGCTGCCAGGACGATCCGCGCGCACGCCTGAAAATGATCAAGAGTGACTTGCCCCAGCCGGTGGTGCGCACCAAGGGCCCGCGCTATACGCCAGTTTCCAAACGCGCCGACAAGCCGGATGCCGTTGCCTATCTTATCAAAACGCATCCCGAACTGCTGGATGCCCAGGTGGCCCGCCTGCTCGGCACCACCAAGGAAACCATCGCCAAGGTGCGCGACCGCACGCACTGGAACTCGGCCAACATCAAGCCCCGCAATCCGGTTCTGGCGGGGCTTTGCAAACAGGCCGATCTCGACGCCGCGATCAAGCGCGCCCAGCGCCGCGTCCTTCGCGAACAGAAAAACGCCGGCAACCCCGGCGATTCGCCGCAGCCGGACGTGAACGGCGATTTGCCGGAACAGCCCTTTGCCCAGCCGCAGCCGTCGGAAGATATCGGCTCGCAGGACCAGCCGGAAATCGATCCGGACGCGATGTTTCGCAGCATGGGCTAGAACGGCAATTGCGCAAAACAGAAAAGGCCATGCCGTTCTGCGGCATGGCCTTCTTTTTTGGCTCTTTGTTTTACCGGTTTTAGTTAATATCCAGTCCTTATATGCTCGGCAACAATCTGGCCGTAATCTGTGAGCTGGTTGCCGTGATTAAGGATATCGGCATTTCCCAGAACACCCCAGTGCCAGGCTGCCGTGCCAAAACCGCTGGTGTGAACCGCGGTAAGGTTCTGGATCCAGTTCGCATCGCGGCTTTCACCGGTGGTGGAGTCGCCATACTCGCCAATGATGAGCGGTATGATGCCGTCGGCACTCATGATGGCCTGCGCCGCCAGGATGCCGGTGCTGGAGTTTGCAGATCCCTGCAATTTGGCCGTTACCGTTGCCTGATCCGTGCTGTAGCCTGTCATCCAGCCATAGAAGTGCAGGTCCCAGCCGATATTCCGCATCTGGCCATAGGCGGCTTCATCAAGCCCCGAGCCCTTGCCCACCGCCCCCGGATCGCCCGAGCCTACGCCGGCCGACATGAGGATGATGGTGTTGTTGCCCGCGTTCCGGATCGCGTTATAGGTCGCCACCTGCTGGGCGGTGATCG
>JBFWTA010000207.1:0-4622 GCA_050248075.1 Bdellovibrionales bacterium
CAAGGAAGGTGTGGAGTTTAATGTCTATGACGCCAAGACGGGCGAGGACATCACCCGTTCGGTGCTAACGCAAATCATCGTCGAAGAAGAAAGCAAGGCAGGACAGAACCTGTTGCCGATCAGTTTTCTCCGTCAGCTTATCGGCTTTTACGGCGACAACATGCAGTGGCTGGTGCCGAAATATCTCGAACACAGCATGCAGTCGCTGGCAAAAAACCAGGAGCAGATTCGCGGCTATTTTCAGAACACCTTTGGCAGCATGTTTCCCTTCGGTACCACGCTCGAGGAAATGGGCAAGCAGAATCTGGCCATGTTCGAGCGCGCGATGCGCATGTTTTCGCCTTTCTCTGCCTTCGGTGACGGAACCAAGGGCGAGCCGACGGACGAAGTCTCCGCACCGCCGGCTGCCGCAAGACCGGCAGCTCCGTCGGGCTTCGCGGAACAGCCGTTGCGCAACGTGATGCCGATGCCCGATCCCAGCGATGCGTCATCCGAGCAGGATGTGCAGAAAAAAATCGCGGCGCTTCAGCGTCAGCTGGCCGATCTCGCCAAGGGCAAGGTCTAAGAATTTGTAATCTGAATGATTATTGGGACGAGGCGATGCGTATCGCTGCCGGTCCGCCGGCTTCGGCTGTGGCGCGCGGAATGTGCATTTTGGGACGCGTATCGCCGCCCGTGCCGGAAATCCAGGACCGTTCCAGGGCAGGCTTTCCGAAATAATAGCCCTGCATCATGTCGACTTTTTCATTCTGCAGCCATGCGGCGGTTTCGGCATTTTCGACGCCTTCGGCTACTGTCTTGAGGCCGAGGCCGCGGGCAATCTCGATCAGCATGCGCACAAGGTGCTGTTGTTCGGCGTTTTTTGTGACGTCATGCAGCAGATCGCGGTCGATTTTCATGATCGACAGCGCCAGCGAGCGCAAATGGCGCACCGAGGTAAAGCCGGCGCCGAAATCATCGAGCGCCACGCGGCCGCCCAACGCACGGAGGCTGTCGACGAAACGCCGGGTTTCGCTCACATCGACGATGGCGGCGGTTTCGGTAATCTCGACGATAAGGCGCTCGGCTACGGAACGACGGCTACCCAGCACCTTGCGCACATGGTCGGGCCAATCGGCCTGAGCGGCGGTGAGGCCGGAAACATTGATAGAAAGACAGAGATCCGGCGCGGCCTCAAGTTCGGCCACGGCCAGATCGAGCACGCAGCGGTCGAGCTCGAGGGCCAGCCCCAGCTGCTCGACTACCGGCACGAACTGGGCGGCGGAGATAAGCTGGCCGTCATCGCCGAACATGCGCACCAGCGCTTCGTAGAAAAGCGGCTCCAGGGTCTGCCCGTCGACAATGGGCTGGAAAGCGAGCTTGAGGCTTTTGTTCTTGAACGCGCGCTTGACGCGCTCCCCGACCTCGAGCATCTGACGGTTTTCCTGCATGCGCTCGGGGCTGTCGATATATTCGATGAACAGGTTACGGCCACGCTGGTGGGCGTCGTGCAGCGCCTGCTCGGCAAAAATCATGGCCTCGCTGGCGCTATGCGCGACATCCGGCAGACGGACGCCGCCGATCGAAATAGTGATATGCAGCGGCACGACCGGCGTGACGACCGGCTGATGACGAAAACTTTGGAGCAGGCGTTCGGTCAGAATGAGAAAATCGCGCGCGGCGGTTTCGGTAAGAAGAATACCGAACATATCGCCGCCCACGCGTCCCAAAATGGCGCGAGACGGCAGCATTTCGGCAAGACGCTGGGCGACGCCGCGCAGCAGCCCATCGCCGGCCGCCATGCCGACCGCTTCGTTGACGAAGGACATCTTGTCGATGCCGAGCACGAGATAGACGCAGCCGCGCTTGGTGACGCGCGACGTGTCGATTGCCTTGCCGATGCGCAGCTGCATGTCGTTACGGTTAAGACAGTTGGTCAGCTCGTCGCGCGTCTGCCATTCGCTTGACGGCATGACTTGCTGTTTTTCGATGATGCGCAACAAGCCGCGCTGACGCAGCAGGCTACCGCCGCGAAATTCCGCCGTGCCGCGTTCATGCACCCAGACGACCTGCCCGTCGGCAGCCCGGCGCAGGCGGTATTCGCGGTCGATCGTGGCCGCCTCGGTTCCGAAGACGAGATGGCGATCGTCGTCATGGATGACATTATAGAAATCGGCGGAATGCGCGGGCGGCACGTCGCCGAACAACCGGCCAGACGCGCCGAACCAGTCGATATGGTCGGCGATCAGATCCCAGTCATAGGCGATATCGCCCGATGCCGTGAGCAGCCCGGTTAGCGAGGTAAAATCCATCATGCGCGCGAGGGCCTTTTATCCGTTCTTGCAAAAATGTGAATTTCGGCCTTGGTTTTCGCTTCTATTTTTACCTCATTATCCTTAATTTTTATTAAAACGACTATATTGGCGTGGCTTAGGCGGGGTCCGGCATCGCTATTCCCGGTTAATATTTGAAAGCGAAAGCAAGGGCTGGTAAGCAGAAGCGCGGCGAAGTCTGTGAATATGCGCATGCGCGCATGTCATCGTCGGCAGCTTCCCGGACCAGGACAGAGCAGGCATTTTCATGGCCAAGGTTTTTACCACGCAGGCGATCGCGCAGGCGCTTGATGCCCGCCTGATCGGCGACGGCAATATTCTTATCGAGCGCGTATCGCACCCCGCTGATATCCGGGGCGACCGCGATCTTGCGCTCGCCGTCGACGCCAAGCTTCTGCCGTTGCTTATCGAAAGCCCGGCCCGCGCCGCCGTGGTCAGCCAGGATGCCGAGATCGAGCCTGGCCTGGTCGATGCGTGCATCGTTGTTGAGCGTCCGCGCCTCGCCATGGCGAAGCTTACCAATCTCTTTGCATGTCCGGTGGCTATTCCGAAAGGCATTCACCGGACGGCTGTGATCGAAACCGGCGCGCAGCTTGGCGAGAACATTACCGTGGGACCGCACAGTTATATAGGCGCAGATGCCGTTCTCGGTGCCAACAGCGTCATTCATCCGCAGGTTTATATAGGACCCGGCGCCGTCATCGGCCGCGATGCCCTTATTTATCCCGGCGCGCGCGTCGGTGCTGGCGTCCAGATCGGCGACCGCTGTATCGTTCACTTCAATGCCAGCATCGGATCTGACGGATTCAGTTTCGTGACCCCCCAGACGGGCAGTGTCGAAAGCGCTAAGGCGACTGGTGCGGTGGGGGCGACCAACAGGCAGCTTGTGCGCATCGCCTCGCTCGGCGGCGTCCTTCTCGGCGATGATGTCGAAATCGGCGCCAATACATCAATCGACCGTGGCACGATCGCGGCGACCCGTATCGGCAACGGCACCAAGATCGATAACCAGGTGCAGATAGGCCATAATGTGGTCATTGGCGACAACTGCATGTTGTGCGGCCGCGTCGGCATCGCCGGCAGCGTTGTGATCGGCGACCGCGTCGTGCTGGGCGGTGCGGTCGGGGTCGCCGACCATGTCCGGATCGGCGACGACGCCATCGCCATGGCCATGAGCGGCATCGCCACGAATGTCGCGCCGCAGACCATTGTTGGCGGCTCTCCCGCCCAGCCGCGCGACAAAGTCGTCGAGAACCTGTTTTATTTCCGGCGGCTTAAGCCCTTTATGAAAAAAATAGACGCGTTAATCGGCCGCATCGACGCGCTTGAGCGCAGCCCGAAAAACGACTAAACAGGCAAGGCAAGCTTACATGACGGTATTATATAGGGAATATGCCATGTCCCAGCTGGACGAGGTTCTTGATATCGTGGCCCAGAAGGCGATGATCGACCGACAACGGCTTACGCCCGAGGCCAAGCTGAGCGATCTCAACATCAGCTCGCTTGACATGGTCGAAGTGGTTTTCGCCCTCGAAGAAAAATTCGGCATCGAGCTTCCCTTCAATGCCAATACCCAGGATAACGAATTCGATACGGTCGGCGACGTGATCGCTCTCGTCGAGGCCCAGCTTGCGGGTAAGCGCCGCTCGACGGCAAACGCTTGAGCGGGTCCATAGCCGGCATGCGCCGCATCGTTATCACTGGCATGGGAGTCGTTTCGGCGATCGGCAACAGCGTTGCCGAATTCGAAAAAAATCTTTTTGCGGGCGCCCACGGTATCGGCAAGGCTCATTTTTCCTGCAAGGGAAGGGATTTCGTTTTTCCGGCCGCCGCCGTCAAGGATTTTGCGCCGGAAAAATTCATGAACCCCAAGCAGGTTCCGATGCTCGACCGGTTTTCGCAGTTCGCGGTGGCAGCGGCGCGCCAGGCGCTGGACGATTCGAAACTTATATTCACGCCGGAGTTGGCCGAGCGCACGGGTGTCATCACAGGGTCCGGCGTCGGTGGGCAAAGCACACTTGAGGATTCCTATATGCGTCTGCTCGGCGAAGGGCCGCCGCGCGTACATCCTTTTACGATTCCGCGCCTCATGATCAATGCCGGCTCCAGCCAGATCAGCATGGATAGCGGCATCACCGGCCCCGGATTCACGGTGGCCTCCGCCTGTGCCTCGGCCATTCATGCCATGGGCGTGACGCTATCGATGCTGCGTTCCGGTTTCATCGACGCCGCCATTACCGGTGGCGCGGAAGCCTGCCTCACTTTCGGTACGCTCAAGGGAGGGGAAGCCCTGGGCGTCTTGGCACCCGT
>JBFWTA010000208.1:0-4616 GCA_050248075.1 Bdellovibrionales bacterium
GGGCTAAAAGAGACCAAACCGGCCATTTTTATTGTACGCTTGAAGCCAGTAATTCTCTTTAGCGTTCAAATAGATAGTTATTCATGGTACAAGTATTTGGTAAGGACGGGGTCGGAGGTTCAATTCCTCTCGGCAGCACCATCCTGCTCCGGGTCTATACTGACCACATAGGTTCGTTTTTATTCCGGACACATCGGTAACAGATTGTTCCTAGGACATGGGTCACACCCGCAGCCCAAACGGGGTGTTCTGGGGTGGCCTTCTTCCTGGAAACCGGGCCATTTTGATGTGAAGTTTTGCTACTCCCTGGTCCGACCTGGCTTTACACAAAAACTATACTTCAGCGTCACCCCCGCGAAGGCGGGGGTCCATCTCTCTTTGATTCCAACCTGAATTGCTCTTGATATTAAGGCGCCGGTGTAGAGGACGGGAGATGGATGCCCCCCTGCGCGGGCATGACGTTATCTTTGTTTGGACTATTTGTGCAAAGCCGTCAGACCCCCGCCCGCAAACTTCCTGGCATTTTACGAAATTTTGAAATTTCAGGCATGCAAGGTTAATGTTTTTTGAGCAGGCAAGGGGCTGGAACGCCTTGCCTATTCGGCGGCTGTGGATTTTGCCGGAAAGAGCGCCGGCGGCGGGGTGTGTTTACTATTCTCGTGTAACATGGGGGTCCATGCAAAACGAGGCGTTCATATGCTTGAGGAAAGCCCGAACGGCAGGCGCTTAAGCCTTCTTATGGTGGAAGATCACCCGTTGCTGAGGAAACTGTTTTCCGAGGCGTTTGGCGCCAGCCACGATGTGCATACGGCTTCATGCGCGGGCGAGGGATGGAAGCTTTATCTCGACAGCGATCCGGACATCGTTTTTCTGGATATCGGCCTGCCCGACATGAACGGCCACGACCTGGCGAAAAAAATGAAAAGGCACAATTCCCGTTCCCACGTCATCATGGCGACGGTGAGCGACGATGACGAAGACCTGCAGGAAGCGGCCCGCAACAACGCCGACGGCTTTATCCGCAAGCCCTTCGACAAGCAAAAAATCGAAGCCTATATTGACCGCTATCTCGCCGGACGGACCCGCCAGTAAAATGGATTGCCATGGAAATCATGTCCCATAAAAACCAGCAGGAACTGCTGGATTACCTGCCGCATATCAAGTCGTTCCTGAAGGAATGGCTGTTTGTTGATGTGCGGCTGACGGAAAATTCCGATAAGGACTTTACGATCGGCAACGCCGCCGAACTTCTGCATGCGCTGTTCGAAAGCAAGGAAGGCAAGCTTTACATCTGCAACGACCGCGAAATTCTCATGCTCCTGCGCTGGGGCGCCCGGCCCGATCCGGCCCGGATTGCCCGCAGCGTGGAGGAAAAACTCCCCCAGGGCAGCTGCGACGTGCATGTCCACGAATCCACGCCCGAAGGCATCGCAAAATTCGAGATGCTGATCACATACCGGAAACCCGTGAGCCTCGCGGATATCCGCCGCGCGCGAACCGAAAAGATCGTTCTGGTCGCCGACGACGATATGTATATGCGCATGCTGGTGAAAAAGGGCGCGGGCGAAGGACTTACCGTCCACGAAGCCGCCGACGGGAAAGATATTTTATCGGCCTATAAAAAGCACGTGCCGGACATGCTGCTTCTCGACATTCATATGCCGAACATGGACGGCACCGCTGTCCTGCGCGATGTTCTGGCCGTCGACCCGAAAGCCTATGTCATTATGCTGAGCGCCGACAGTTCGCGGGAAAATGTGGAGCAGACATTGCAAAAAGGCGCCAAAGGCTTTCTGACCAAGCCGTTCACGAAAGAAAAGCTGCAGGAATACATCCGCAAATGCCCCACCATCGCCCGGCTGGCGTCATAGCAGGCCCAACGTTTTCAGGTAATCCTTGACGGCGGCGTACTCGCCGGCGATTTTTTCATACAGCGCGGCCTGTTCCTGCGGCGTTCCGCTGAAATGCTGGGCCTCGTTGCACAGGCCGGCCAGCCTTTTGGCGCCGATGCCCGCCGCCCCGCCCTTGAACATATGCGCGGCTTCCTGCCAGGGCTTGATATCCCCCTGCCCGCCGAGGTCGGCGAGGCTCCGCATGTTTTTTTCCGACTGTTCGACGAAAGCCTGGATCAGCTGCCGTTCCATTTCCGGGTCGCCTTCCGAAAACGATTTCAGAAGGGTTAAATCCGCCGGGTTATCGCTTTTCGCCGCCGAAACGGGTTCCGGGCTGCCGCTGTCGCCAAACTGAATCCACTGCCCCATAACTTCTTTCAATTCGTCGGCATTGATGGGTTTGCTGATATATTCGTCCATGCCGTAGCGCAGGCATTTTTCCCGGTCGCCGACCATGGCGTTCGCGGTCATGGCGATAACCGGTATATGGTCCCCCGATTTTTTTTCGGCGGCGCGCAGATCGGCGGTGGTGTCGTAGCCGTTTTTTTCGGGCATGTGGCAATCCATAAGAATTACGTCCCACTTGCTTTCCTTGCAGGCCTTGAGAACTTCGAGGCCCGTGTCGACAATCCGGAACGTGCCGATGCCGAATTTTTGCATCAGCTTTCTGATGTACAGCTGGTTCATCGGATGATCTTCGGCGATGAGGATCTGAGCCTTGCCGGCGGGTATCGACCCCAGCCCAGCCTTGGTCCGGCGGATATGCTTGTCGACATGGAGGTGGTCGGTTGTCGCGAAGGGGATTACAAACCAGAAAGTCGCCCCCGCGCCCTCCTCGCTTTCCACCCCGATTTTTCCGCCCATGAGCTCGACAAGCTGTTTCGTAATGGCAAGGCCGAGGCCGGTGCCGCCGTACTTCCGCGTGGTCGACGTGTCGGCCTGCACGAATTTCTCAAAAATGCTTTCCTGCTTGTCCTTGGGAATGCCGATGCCTGAATCGGTTATCGCGCAATGAAATTCGACATGCGTGTCATCCAGCTTTCGGCAGGAAGCCTTGACGTCGATCTGCCCCTTGTCGGTATATTTGATCGCGTTGCCGATAAGATTTGTCAGCACGCGGCCAAGGCGCGTGGGATCGCCCAGCAAATAGGGAAAACTTTCCTTTTCATAATGCCTGACGATCGGCACCCTTTTTTCCCGGGCGATATGATCCAGCGCGTGAACGACGCTGTGGAACACGTATCTCAGGTCAAAGCCGATATTCTCCAGCACCATTTCGCCAGCCTCGATCTTGGACAAATCGAGAATATCGTTGACGATCTCGAGCAGGTTGACCGACGAGCGGAACGTCGTTTCCGCAAGCGCGTGCTGTTCTTCCGTTAACCCGGATTCCAGAAGCAGCCGGTTCATACCGAGAATGCTGTTCAGCGGCGTGCGCAGCTCGTGGGACATATTGGCGAGAAATTCGCTTTTCGTAACGGAGGCCTTTTCGGCCGCCTCCTGTGCCGCCAGCGCGTTGCGCTGGGATTGCTCGAGATCCAGCCGAACGGCCAGTTCGGCATTGCGCGCCTGGATAAGCTTGATGCTTCGCTGTAGCGTAAGCCATACGACAATGCCAAAAATGGTGAGGAAAGCGACCGCGCTGTAGCCGAAATATTCAAAGCTCCGCACCGATCTCGCGGCCGTGCCGTTGATAAAATTATCGTCCGGCCGGCCGGACCACAAAACCCATTGGGCGCGCGGGTCGTTGAGCGCAATCGGGATGACTTCGGAATACAGAAGATCCGGATCTTTCTTTCCCTGCACGGCCCAATCCCTGGACAGCGTTTGCTGGCCGTCCTGCCTCGACAAAGCCGCATATGCGTATTCCCTGTTGATAAGCGCATAATTCTGCGCGGGCAGAAGGTTCTGCAGGGCGCTATTGAGAATAATAACCGACACCGCGCCCTTTAACTGATTGTCCAGCCCATAAACGGGGACCGAGAAAATAAGGCCCGTACGGTCCCCATCCGCATGCGTGTTTTTATAAATCGTGTTGTCGCAGGTTATAATTTGCGGGCCGCCGATAATGGGCACATTAAGCTCGTCGAAACTTTCCCGGTTCGGATAATGCTGTTTCAGCCACGCCAGCTGATCGCGCAGCAATCTGTATTCGTGAATTTCGGTCTCTTCGGGCGCCTGTCCGGCAGCGTTGCTTCCGGCACTCTCCTTGGCCGAATGACCGCCGATGAGATTATCGAACATGATCATCGGCTCCTGCGGCTTGCCGCTGACCGGATCAAGCCGATCGGGGTCCAGATCGGCCGGAACCAGATACATTTCAGATATTTGGATATGCGCGTGCAGATTATTGTAAATCTGCTGGATCGACTCATGGGCATCGGCGTCCAATGTGACGGCATGCCGGTCGATTTTTCTCACGCTGGGAAGAAAGCTGATGGTGCGCGCATCGCGGTATATTTCATCCAGCGCGCCGGCAATTTTGCCCGCAACAATGTTGGCCTCGTTCGAGGAGTTCTTGCGATAGTATTCCAGGGCCAGGGCGTAATCCCTTTCACTATTCTGGAGGATCAGAAATACCAAAAAACCGCTCAGACCCAGCAATATGACTAACGGTAACAGCCGGCTGTAAAACGAGGCGCTTCCGGTTTTGCGGACGGGCTGTTTTTTGCTGAAAACATCCTGCGCCAGCGACGCCATGACTATGGCGATCGAAAGCGAGCC
>JBFWTA010000209.1:0-4596 GCA_050248075.1 Bdellovibrionales bacterium
TCACGTCGATGTCGCATTGATAAAATTCCCGGAACCGCCCGCGCTGCGCCCGCTCGCCGCGATAGTCGCGCTGGATCTGATACCGGCGGAAGGGGAAGGCCAGCTTGTGCTCATGCTCGGCGACATAGCGCGCCAGCGGAACCGTGAGATCGAAACGCAAGGCAAGATCGGCCTCATGGCCTTGCTGGATTGCGCCGGTCGATTGCACGAAATAAACCTGCTTTTCCGTCTCTCCGCCCGATTTCGTGAGCAGCACGTCCTTGAGCTCGAACACCGGCGTTTCGACCGGCACGAAGCCGAAGCGTTCATAGCCGCGGCGGATCACGTCGATCATGTGCTGGAAAATCATCTGCTCGCGCGGCAACAGTTCGAGCGTTCCGGGCGGGGTGCGGGGTTGGATCAGCGGCATACAGGTTCCAGCATTCAGCATTCGGGAAACGGATCCATTTGATAACACGCGCCCTATTTCCGCGAAAGCGTTCTCGGCGCTTTTTTACTTTGCCTGTTTGTGCTAGCAAATTATGCGTCAGCAATATCAGCCCCCGTATGCCGAATGTCGAATGCCGGCCCCCGCTTAACCATAATCCGCCCCGACGACTGGCACGTTCATCTGCGCGACGGGGATATGCTTAAAGCGGTGCTGCCTTATACGGCGGAGATGTTCGCGCGCGCCATTGTCATGCCCAATCTCAAGCCCCCGGTTACCACGACCGCCCGGGCCAAAGCCTATTCTGACGAAATCGCCGCGGCCTTGCCGCATGGCGCGAAATTTACCCCCCTGATGACGCTTTACCTGACCGATGTCACCGATCCCGGCGATCTTGCCGAGGGCTACGAGCAGGGCATGGTCACTGCCGCAAAGCTTTACCCCGCCAACGCCACCACCAATTCCGAGGCGGGCGTCACCGATATCCGCAAGATTTATCCCGTGCTGGAACGGATGCAGAAAATAGGCATGCCGCTGCTTGTTCATGGCGAAGCCACCGGTCCCGCCATTGACGTATTCGACCGCGAAGCTGTTTTTATCGAGAAAACCCTCGAGCCGCTTCGACGCGATCTGCCGGATCTTAAAGTCGTTTTTGAACATATTACGACAAGCGAAGCCGCCGCTTATGTGGCGGAGGAGGGCAAGACAGGAAAACTTGCCGCCACTATCACGCCGCATCACCTGATCATCAACCGCAACGCCATGTTTGCCGGCGGCCTGCGCCCGCATTTCTATTGCCTGCCGGTCGCCAAGCGTGAAACGCATCGTTTGGCGCTGGTGAAGGCGGCGACATCGGGCGCTGCGATGTTCTTTCTCGGCACCGACACCGCCCCCCACACCCGTACGGCCAAGGAAAGCGCCTGCGGCTGCGCCGGAATTTTCTGTGCGCCGACGGCCTTGCCTTTATATGCCCAAGTCTTTGAGGAAGCAGGCCGTCTCGATCGCCTCGAAGCCTTCGCCAGCCGCAATGGTCCCGCCTTTTATGGCTTGCCTGTAAATAAGGATTTGATAACGCTCGAAAAGATCGCCGGCGAAGTCCCGGATTTTAAGCCGATCTTAACGGGCGAAAGGCAAGAAATAGTCGCGTTTGCTCCACCATCACCGCTTGCCTGGCGTGTTGCCGGGGTTTGAGGCATTCAGGACGTTTTCATGAGTGATAATCTTAACGACCTGCCCTTTATCGACCTTTATGTGCGGCTCGACGAGCCCGATCAGGCTTATTACCGTTCGAAGGAACGCGGCAAAGGCACCATCAGCCAGTTCGTGCCGCCGGAATATCAATTGGTTATCGACCGCTTCATGTCGGCGGTCAAAAACACCATGGGCGAGGCGATGGACGGCTCCATCGATTTCGAGGGGCTGCGCTGCCGCCTGTCGCGCCAGAAGATGTCGGATAATACGCTCTGGGTCTGCGCCCGACGCATCAACACTATTATTCCCGAGCTCGACAAACTCGGGTTCGCTCCGCAAATTCTCAGCCACATGCATGGGCTTGGCAAGCGCGACGGGCTTATTCTTGTTTCCGGCGCCACCGGTCACGGCAAGACGACGACCGCCGTGGCGCTGCTCGCCGACTTTCTCAAAAGTTATGGCGGCACCGCGCTTACGATCGAAGACCCGGTCGAATACATGCTCAAGGGCCGTCACGGCGACGGCGGCCAGTGCTTTCAGGTCGAAGTAAAGCAGGAAGAAGACTGGGCGATCTGTTTGAAACGCGCCTTGCGCTGGGCGCCGCGCTATATTTATGTTGGCGAAATCCGCACCCCGAAAGCCGCCGAACAGTTGCTGCGCGCCGCAACCACGGGACACCTGGTTATTACAACCGTCCATGCCGGCGCGCCGGAAGAAGCCCTTATGGGGCTTATCTTCCTCGCGGAACAGGCGATGGGGCCAGGCGTGCAGAATATGCTGGCGGCCGGCCTTACGGCGCTGGTGTACCAGACGATGAAGGAGACCGGGCCTCAGATTAAATATCTTTATACCGAACCGGATTCGCCGGGAGACCCCATTCGTTCGCTCATTCGCGATAACAAGATCGGCATGATATCGACCTATATCGACCGCACGGCTGCGCGCCTCGCGACCGCCGCCGGATTGCCGCCGCCCGACATGCCCGCCTGGGCGGCAGCTCAAAAAAGTCAACCGCCGAAGCCAGGTGTTCCGTCATCCGCCGGAGCCGTGGATCAAACCAAGAAAGCCTGAGCATGGAACCGCCGAATTTAATGCCCGGTATTCCCCCCGGCAGCACATCACCATCCGGCAACAAATCGCTTGGCATCAATCTGCAGGCCGACGCCTCGGCGAAAGCCACCGGCGGCAGCACCCGGCTGCGCGACCTGCCTTTCATGGATCTGTATATCCGTATCGACGAAGCGGGCAGGGGCATGGCGCGCTATCGCACGCCGGCGCGCGATTACACGAATAACTGGACGCGCGTCCTGCCGGGCCAGTATCTCAACGAGATTCTCACGATTGCCAAGCAGTTGCGCGATAATATCGACAATCCGGATTCCGATTACCAGTTCGATGGCATGCGCTTCCGACTGTCGTACCAGCATCTCGCCAATAACCAGGAATGGGTCATTCTGCGCCGCATCAGCCCGCGTGTTTTTACGCTGGAAGAATTATCGATTGCGCAGAATCTCAGCGACTTCCTGCGCGGCCTCGGCCGGCGCGACGGTCTGATCCTGATTTCGGGACCGACCGGTCACGGCAAGACGACGACCTCCTTCGCTCTCTTCGCCGATTACCTCAAGCGCTTCGGCGGTGTCGGCATTTCGGTCGAAGATCCGGTCGAATACGAGCTCGACGGTCCGGTCGGCGAATACGGCTATTGTTATCAGGTCCAGGTCGACAAGAATGAAGACTGGGCCACGCCTCTCAAGCGCGCCTTGCGCTGGACGCCCCGTTATCTGCTGGTGGGCGAAGTGCGAAGTCCCGCGGCGGCCGAGCAGATATTACGCGCCGCAACGACAGGCCATCTGGTCATCACCACCATTCACGCCGGTTCGGTGGAAGAAAGCTTCATGGGCCTGATGCATCTCGCCGACCGCAGCCTCGGCGGCGGCGCCAACATGATGCTGGCGCAGGGCATCACGGCCGCCTGGCATCAAACGCTCACCACCAAGGGACCTTATCTGCGCTATGTGTTTACCGAGGAGCATAATAACGGCGACCCGGTGCGCGCGCTTATCCGCGACAACAAGGTCGGCATGATCAACACCTATATCGATCAGCAGATTGCCCGCATGAGCCAGCTGCGCGGTGTCGATCCCATCGGCGGCAAGCGGCGATAGGTTCAGGCCGCCTGGTGCTTCAGGCGCGCCGCAATCTGCGCGTCGATTTCCTCGAAAAACGCCTTATGCTTCGCGCGTAATTGCCAGGGATCCTTTTCGAAAAACGATTGCAGGCGCTCGAATGATTTTTTGTCGGCCCTGGCGACATTAAACACGGCCGGATCTTCAAAGAGATATTTTTCGCCCCATTCCTTCGGCGACCGGAAGTGAAGCCTGATTTCCTCAAGCTGCTCCCCGCCGATGAGGCCGCTTTTTTCCGACTGCTCGAAAAAGGGGAGATCGATACTGTTAAGCGCCAGAATCGGTATGCCGCGTTCCTCCAGCTTTTTAACGCCGTTTGCCCCGCGGCTGATCACGCAGGCGGTGCCGGCACATGTCAATTCCACCCTCGCCAGCGCCGGAAGCCATAGATCGATATAGCTGGCGGCATTATTGATAAGGTCGGAAATATGGATTCCGGCTTCGCCCGCCTTAAACGGCACGTCGCAATGCACATCGCCGTTCTTGAACAGAAACACATGCTTCATGTTCGTTTCACGGGCAAGCGGGATTGAAAACAGCCAGTCGCGCCGTTCGCCGCCGGAAATGAAGCCGGTATCGGCGGCGGAATATTTTTCTTTCATGCGCGCGACCAGCGTCGCGACGATTTTCCGGTAGACTGCGCTGGAGGCATAGCCATCGAGAATGGATTCGCTCAGCAAGGCCGCGCGGGCGGGCGGATCGCTTGCCGGCGTGCCGCTCAGCACCGCGTCGATGCGGTCCAGAAGCTGGTTCGCCAACTCGCCGCCGATAAGAAGCTCGGTGTTGACATAG
>JBFWTA010000210.1:0-4582 GCA_050248075.1 Bdellovibrionales bacterium
TGCGGTTAAGCCCATGCATGCCGAAGCGCCGGTTGCGCCTGAAAAAACCAAACCCGCCGCCGAGAAAAATCCTCCCGCTGAAAAACCCGCTGCCGATAAAACCGCCGGGACCGCGGTAAAAGGAGAAGCGGCGGATGCGGAAGAGACGCCGCCCGCTGCCTCGCGCCTGGCCATTCGCGCGGAAAAGGAAAGCTGGGTGGTCGTTACCGATGCCAAGGGCAATACCCTGCTCGACAAGGTCATGAAGCCGGGAGACATTTTTCCGGTTCCGAATCTGCCGGGGCTCAAGCTCACGACCGGCAACAGCGGCGGTATCGTTCTCACGCTGGACGGCAAGGATTTACCAAAACTTAGCCGCGATTCCAGTGCCTTGCGGGACATGCCGCTTCCGGTCGACAAGCTGAAAGCCGCTAAATCCAGGCCGCGCGCGGGGGAATAAGCGATTTGCGGTAAAGACTTGGCGCAAGTAATGGTTCGGCACTATATTAACGCACCAACACCGGCGCCCACGCGCCCTTAATCGTTAACGAGAGTTTTATGGACGGCCATCATTCCGAAGCCCAGGCCTATCGCCCGTGGCGCGACATTCACCGCCGCAAGAGCCGCCAGATCAAGGTCGGCAATGTGCTGGTCGGTGGCGACGCGCCGATAGCCGTGCAGTCGATGACCAATACCCTGACCTCGGATGCCAGGGCGACGATCGAACAAATTCGCGGGCTGGAAGAAGCCGGCGCCGACATCGTGCGCGTATCCTGCCCCGACGAAGAATCCACTGCCGCGCTCGCCGAGATCGTCAAGGCCGCCAGGGTTCCTATCGTTGCCGATATTCATTTTCATTATAAGCGCGGCATCGAAGCCGCCAGGGCCGGGGCCGCGTGCCTGCGCATCAATCCCGGCAATATCGGTTCGCAAGAACGCGTGAAGGAAGTCGTGCAGGCCGCGAAAGACCACGGCTGCGCGATGCGTATCGGCGTCAATGCCGGATCGCTGGAACACGACCTGCTGGAAAAATACGGCGAGCCGTGCCCCGATGCGATGGTCGAAAGCGCCCTCAATCATGCCCGAATCCTGCAGGATCACGATTTCCATAATTTCAAGATCAGCGTCAAGGCGTCGGATGTTTTCCTGGCGGTCGCCGCCTATCAGGCGCTGGCGGAAGCCTGCGACTATCCCTTGCATATCGGCATCACCGAAGCGGGCGGCTTGCGCGCGGGCACGGTGAAAAGCTCCGTCGGCCTCGGCATGCTGCTGTGGTCCGGTATCGGCGATACGATCCGCGTGTCCCTGTCGGCCGATCCGGTCGAGGAAATCCGCGTCGGTTACGAGATGCTCAAGACGCTGGGCCTCCGCCGGCGCGGCGTGACGGTCATTTCATGCCCGTCCTGCGCCCGCCAGAATTTCGACGTGATCAAGACGGTGACGAAGCTTGAGGAAGCGCTGGCGCATATCACCACGCCGATGACGCTTTCCATCATCGGCTGCGTCGTCAACGGCCCCGGCGAGGCCATGATGACCGATATCGGCTTCAGCGGCGGCGGCAAGGGCACGCATCAGGTTTATCTCGGCGGCGAGATCGCGCACCGGCTGCAGAACGAGGATATCGTTTCGCATCTCGTCGGCCTGGTCGAGAAGAAGGCGGCGGAGCTTGAGGCGGAAAAAGCGCAGGCTGTCGCGCAGGCGGCGGAGTAATACTGTTTCGTTTGACTGGTTTTTATAATGAATATTCAGGGCGTACATACGCAGACGGTATTATCGCAGTCGTCCTACCACCTTCTGCTTCATATTAAATCTATATCGGCGAAAGAACGGTTTGCGGATGTCAGCCCCTTTTCCCATTTCAGGCACATGGCCGATACGGATCAATTTAAGCCCATTCCCCTCTGCGATTTGATTGGCAGCGATATTTTTGCCTATCGGCCGCCGGCAGAAAACATATCGGAATTTCATGATGCCATGCAGGAATTGACCCGCAAACATTGCATTAAAATCGAGGGTAATGGCTGGTGGGCTTGGCTGCGGAGGAAAAGCACCGTAGGAAGAACAAGCAAATTACTGAACGAATTCTTGTCGACGCAGACTGCCGCCGCCAGTTCCGAGCTTGATGTCGAATTAAATCGATATATGCGCCGGCATGATCCGCAATTGGCCGAAGCAAAAATTTATATTACTAATAGAGGGGTAAGGTTGTGCAACCGAAATCGGCGTGTTCCTAGCCCTGACCCAGACTGCCCTTTTCAATCCTAGCGATTAGCCAATGTCCTTCACCAACACCCTTTCCCGCGTTCTGGCGCGGCATGACGAAGTGCGCAACATGCTGTCGCAGCCGGGCGTGGCGCCGGAGCAGTTTGCCAGATTGTCGAAGGAATATTCCGACTTAACGCCGATTGCCGAGGCGATTGCCGAACTGCGCCGGACGCAGAAGGAAATGGCGGATGCCGAGGCGATGCTCGCCGATCCGGAAATGCAGGCCGAAGCCAGGCGCGAAATCGAGGAATTGAAGCCAAAACTTCCGGCTCTGGAACGCACGATTCAACGCCTGCTGCTGCCCCGGGATATCGCCGACGAGCGCAACGCCATTCTCGAAGTGCGCGCGGGAACCGGCGGCGACGAGGCGGGGCTGTTTGCGGCCTTGCTGTTCGAAATGTACCGTAAATACGCGGCGCTGAAAGGCTGGCGGTTCGAGGTGCTCGATCTGTCCGAAAACGATCTTGGCGGGCTGCGCGAAGGCAGCGCGCTGATCAGCGGCAAGGGCGTGTTCGCCCGTCTCAAATTTGAATCCGGCGTGCACCGCGTCCAGCGCGTGCCGCAGACCGAAGCCTCGGGCCGCGTGCATACCTCGACGGCGACCGTGGCGGTGCTGCCGGAAATGGAAGACATCGACGTGCATATCGACGACAGGGATTTGAAGATCGACGTCTATCGTTCATCCGGCGCGGGCGGGCAAAAGGTCAACAAGACCGAAAGCGCCGTGCGCATGACCCATATTCCCACCGGCATCGTGGTGGCCATGCAGGACGAACGGTCCCAGCATAAAAACCGCGCCAAGGCCCTTAAGATCCTGCGCGGCCGCATTTACGAGCATCAGCGCAGCACCCGCGATGCCGCCCATGCCGCCCAGCGCAAAAGCCAGGTCGGCACCGGCGACCGTTCGGAACGCATCCGGACCTATAACTTTCCTCAAGGCCGCGTGAGCGATCACCGCATCGAAAAGACGCTCTATAAAATCGACTACGTCATCAACGGCGAGGCGCTGGACGAATTTATCGAGGACCTGATTACCCAGGACGAAGCCGAGCGGCTGGCGGAAATCAATTACCAGTAATTTTTCATACGAAGCCGGATATGGACAAATCGGTCGGCGCTGTTACTCTCGGCCCAAGGTCAATGGCCGATCAACGGCATCATCGGGGGTTACCCATTTCTGTCCCGCGCATCATCCGGTTTTGTTTCAAGGCGGCTTTTCTGTGCATGCTTCTGCCGGTCCCGGCTTTCGCGCAGAACGAACACCCGCTGGTCTACTATGACTGTAATCCGAACAAGAAAATGCTCACCATCAAGACCATGCTTGCCGTCGATTACACGATGCTCGATCAGGAATATATGGTGAAGCTGGAAAAGCTGGTGGAAAAGGGCGGCCGGATCGATTGTCCCGCCTTCGATCCTTCGAACGTTCTCATTCGCGCCTATATGGAAGAAGGCCGCACGGAAAACGACTATATTCAGATTTTCATCGACAGCCGCCATATCGAAAAGCTTAATTACAGCTATCCGCAATATGGCGTGGATTATTCAACGGCGGGGCTGGCGGTCGTCGCCTCCATGACCATTACTCAATTGAAACACGGTTTTTATGCCATCAATTCCTGCATAACCGGCGCGAAGTGTAACTATTTCGAAGTTTCGATGAAGCTGTCGGAAGATTAGGGCAGGGCGCCTGCTGTTTCCGCCCGGCAGTGGCGATTGAAACCAGAAAAATGGTGGCCATAGAGGACTATAAGACGCCTGCTGTAAGTTTACTGCACCAGCCTTACCCCAAACAGGCAAGTACTTCCTCTTCGTATTGGAAATATCTCATAAATTATGTGAAATAAACGTTGACACGTGTGATGGTGACGTATATTATCTCCCTCATGGCTCTTGAGCCCGGCAAATAACTGTCTGCCGGCGCAAAATTGGGGGCATGAAGGTCGCGGACTTGTTGCCGGGCCCTTTGCAAATCAACGCGTGGTTTTCTGGTGGTTGTGGCGGCCGGCCTGTTCCCCGCCGGATGCATCTATATAAGCATCCGGCGGGGCGGCAGGGTTTCGTTTCAGGATATTATCCGGCCAAAAGGTACAGTATTCACGTCATCGAACGCGGACCGCACGGGCAGGAAAGACTTGCGGTACAATTCACGCTGTTGCGGACGACAAGGGCCATGCCTTCAGGCTATACTATAATGACTCATGGCTATGGCCCCAATGCATGGCTATGGCCCCAATGAATGTGCCCCCATGAATATGCCCCCCGATCCCGATCGCGCCCTTTCCGGCGTTTTACGCGCCGCCGTAGCGAAACTCATGGCCGCGGGCATCGATAGCCC
>JBFWTA010000211.1:0-4580 GCA_050248075.1 Bdellovibrionales bacterium
GTGAATAAAATAATATAGTGAGGTGAACAATGGCCGATCCAAAGCAAAATCTGCAGGATACATTTCTCAATCACCTCCGCCGCAACAAAACCCCGACTACCGTTTTCTTGGTTAACGGCGTGAAGCTGCAAGGTGTCATCACCTGGTTCGACAGTTTTTCGGTGTTGCTACGGCGCGAGGCGCATGCTCAACTTATCTATAAGCATGCCATATCAACCGTGATGCCTAACGAAGCCATACAGCTTTTCGAGGGCTCGCTAGAGGCCGAACCAACAAGCGCTGCGTGACGACGACATCTGCTTTTACCGATATCGACGGAATCCGCAGGGGCGACCGGGCCCTTGTGCTTAAGCCTGTATTCAAAACAGCTGGGCCCGCGCGCCAAAGCGAAGCTATGCTGGAAGAAGCGGTGGGGCTGGCCCGCGCCATCGATCTTGCGATCGTGGAGGCCGCTATCGTTCATCTTGCGCGCCCTATACCGGCAACATTGCTAGGCAAAGGTCAGGTTGAACATTATGGACAAATTATTCATGCGCAAAAAATTGCGTTGGCGATTGTCGATCACGGCCTGATGCCCGTTCAGCAACGAAATCTGGAAAAAGAATGGAAGTGCAAGGTTATTGATCGTACGGGCCTTATTCTTGAAATTTTCGGCGAACGCGCACGTACCAAAGAGGGCATGCTGCAGGTTGAGCTTGCCGCGCTCGATTATCAAAAATCCCGCCTTGTGCGATCATGGACCCATTTGGAACGCCAGCGCGGCGGTTTCGGCTTTCTCGGCGGTCCCGGCGAATCCCAGCTTGAAATGGATCGCCGGATGATCAACAGCCGGATGGCCAAGCTGAAAGAAGAGCTTAAAGATGTCCGCCGTACCCGGGGCTTGCAGCGTGAAGCCCGGCAAAAAGCCGAGCATCCGACCATTGCGCTGGTCGGCTACACCAACGCCGGCAAGTCCAGCCTGTTTAACCGGCTGACAGGTGCCGAAGTTTTAGCCAAGAATATGTTATTCGCCACGCTCGATCCTGCCATGCGCGGCCTCAAGCTGCCGAGCGGGCGCGAAGCGATCGTTTCCGATACGGTCGGTTTTATCTCTGATCTTCCCACCCATCTGGTTGAGGCTTTCCGCGCCACGCTTGAAGAAGTTCAACTGGCCGATTTAATTTTGCATGTCCGCGATGTGGCTCACCCCGAAGCGCGGGCGCAGAAAGAAGCCGTTATGGCCGTGCTTGCCGATCTGGGGATTGAGGCGGATGATGAGCGTCTTATCGAAGTCCTGAACAAAATTGATTTGCTGCCCGAGGATGACCGCAAGCATCTTCACGATTATGCCGAACGCATGACGCGCGACGCCGAACACGCCCCGAAAAACCTGGAAGGCCTGCGGCCGGAAGCGGCGGCGGGAACGGTGGCCGTTTCCGCGCTTTCAGGGCAGGGAATTAACGATCTGCTTGAGCTTCTGGACCACAGGCTGGCCGGAAAGGGCCAGACTTACGATATCGAGATACCGCTGGCCGACGGAGCTGCGCTCGCCTGGCTGCACAGTCACGGAAAAATTGTTACAAAACGCGAGACAAAGACCAAAACGCATTTTAAAATACAAATGACATCGGCCGATTACGGACGGTTTTTGAGCCGTTTTGAAAAGCGGAATTAAGTCTGAAAACTGAATGAGCATATTGGTCCTCACGACAGGCGGAACCATCGGGGCGCTTCCGTATGAAGATCCATCCAACCCGCCCGCATTTTCCGAAATGCCGCCGGACAGGCGCGACCTGGTATGCGAGGCGCTGAATGGAAAGTCGTTTTCATTTGCCCAAACGCGCTGCGTTTCCCTTCCACCCCGCGATTCCAAGGAGATAGACGCGGGCTATCGCGACTCTATGCTGGAAAAAATCGTCGAAATGCCGGAGAAACTGGTTCTTATTACCCACGGGACCGACCGCATACTTGGCACCGCTGCGTATTTTTATCAGCATTACAAAACCGTTCCCGGTCTTGCCAACAAGGCAATTATCCTTACGGGGGCAATGGTTCCACTGGCCAATGGCCCCGCCTCCGATGGTTTTCTTAATCTGGAATTCTCGCTGCGCAAGTTGATGGAATTCGAAAATGCCGCGGAATCCGGGCGAAGGGCGTTGTGCCGTACATATATAGTTTTATGCGATCATGACGTAACGGGAAATTGGGCGCCGCATCTCTATCCTTATGCGCCCGGCAGATATGAGAAGATTTATACGGCGGACAGCCGCTATAATAAAATCCAAGAAACAGCCGCCTAGTCTGGGCAGAATTGATTGTATATGACATTCAAGCTTGATATCGCCGCTATTGACCAGATCATCCGCGAAGTTGCCGCG
Organism: Bdellovibrionales bacterium; assembly: GCA_050248075.1. Classification (GTDB taxonomy): domain Bacteria; phylum Pseudomonadota; class Alphaproteobacteria; order UBA9219; family UBA9219; genus JBFWTA01. The sequence continues at coordinate 2,358 of JBFWTA010000211.1, forward strand.
GCTGAAATCATGCCTCGTTTTCGCAAGCTTGCGACCGGGGATGTACAGATGAAAGGGAAGGACGATCCTGTCACCATCGCCGATCAGGAAAGTGAAAGGCAGCTAACCGCCCGTTTCGTCGATTACATGCCCGGTTCGGTGGTGGTGGGCGAGGAAAGCGTGGCGAAGGATGCCGAAGTCCTTAAGCATCTTGGAGGCGATGTTCCACTGTGGATCATCGATCCCATCGACGGTACGCGTAATTTTGTGGCTGGCCATCCTGAATTTGCCGTGATGGTCGCGCTGGTGCGTGACCGGCAGCCCGTGGCTTCCTGGATTCACGACCCCAATACCGGCGACACGATCATGGCCGAGCAGGGGGGCGGGGTCTGGCTGCGTGGCGAGCGCATGAAACTCGCTACTGACGATAAATCCATTGCCACCGTGGGGCTGGTTGGCGCGCGGGTAAAAAAGCTTATCTCCGACCCCAAGGTTATGCCGCAAGGCGCAGATACGCCGGCAATCGAAATCGGCTCCTGCGCCGGCTTCGATTACCCCAGGCTGTTTACCGGGAAAGCGATTTTTGCCAATGCCGACACGAAACGAGCCGGCTTCCTGCTTTATCGCCATACTAACCCGTGGGACCATGTCCCCGGGTTGTTTCTGCATAAGGAGGGGGGCGGCTATAGTGCCGACTGGACCGGCCTGCCCTATGCCATGGCCGAGCCCCGCGGTGGATTGATCTTTGCCTCTGACAAGAACGAATGGGGCCGATTGCATCATATATTTCGGCCTTTGATGGGGCACATCGCCGAAAAAGCCGTTTGAGCGCTCAAATTTGCTCGCCACGTAACGAAATCTGACCGTTCGAAGGGTAATTTTTAGAGGATGGGGCCTGATTCGAACTGTAAAACTAATTTTTTGGTCAAATTGGCATGGTTTTATGCCAAATTTGGCAAATCTAGTGCTGAATCCAGTGTGATTCGAACGAATCACCTTAAACACGAAGGATCGTTCCATTTATAAAACGATTTCAGAATCTTGCGGCATATTGTTGAATCTTGGTGTTAGATGAAACGGGTAAGCCAAACCGCATACACATAAAATGACGGGCAGGAAGAACCGATATGCCGCATCCGATTGTATTCATTGATGGAGAATCCGGGACTACCGGCCTTGAAATCCGTAAGCGCCTGGAAGGCCGCAATGACTTGGTAATCCTCAGTATTTCTCCGGATAGGCGTAAGGATGCCGATGAGCGCAAGCGCCTCTTAAATGCGGCCGATCTGGCCATTCTTTGCCTGCCTGACGATGCGGCCCGGGAGGCCGTTTCGCTTATCGATAATTCCAGGACCAAAGTGCTGGACGCCAGCACCGCTTTCCGCATCGCCCCGGACTGGGCCTATGGTTTTCCAGAGATGACGCCACAGCAGGAAGATATAATCCGGGGGGCAATGCGCGTAAGCAATCCCGGCTGTTATCCTACCGGGGCCTGCGCCCTTATACGCCCACTCACCGATGCCGGCATTGTGCCGAAAGGGCAGGGCATAACGATCACGGCCATTTCCGGCTATTCCGGCGGCGGCAAGGAACTCATCGCCATATGTGAAAAACCGGATGGTAATATCCGCGGCGGCCCGTACTGTGCCTATGGCCTCGACCAGAAACATAAGCATATTCCCGAGATGCGGGTTCACGGCGGGCTGGATATCGATCCGGTCTTTTTGCCTTCCTATAGCAGCGCCTTTTATCGCGGCATGTTGGTCCAGATTGCTTTGCGGCTTAGGGGACTTAACCAGCGCACCGGCAAGAAAGCCGACGGCAAGTCGGTGCATGAAGCGCTGGCGGCGCATTATGCCGGCAAGAAGCATGTGATCGTTCAACCACTGCAGACCGATCTCGAAAAAATCTATGTGCTTTCGCCTTTGGCCCAGAACGATACCAATAATCTGGAGCTGCGGGTTTTCTGGAACGCGGAAAAGGAAATGGTCATTCTGACCGCCTGCCTGGATAACCTCGGCAAAGGCGCCTCGGGCGCAGCGGTACAGAATTTAGATATTATGCTTGGGCTTTGACAATGAAGCATAGCAGCATCCTGTCTCTCATCGGCAATACGCCGCTTCTGGAAATCACGCATATCGACTGCGGTCCATGCCGGCTGTTCGTGAAGCTTGAATCGCAAAACCCCGGCGGTTCGATCAAGGACCGTATTGCGCTCGCCATGGTCGAGGCGGCCGAGCGTGA
>JBFWTA010000212.1:0-4569 GCA_050248075.1 Bdellovibrionales bacterium
ACGTTCGGCGCGCACATAGGCGAAGGCATAGGCCTCGCGGTTGAAGTTGTCTTTCAGGGGATAAAGATTGAGGATGTCGAGCTTTTCCCGCGAAAGCTTGTCTTTCGCATGTCCAAGATGCTCGCGGAGCTGGTCAAGATTGATACTCTTGCTCATCCCCTCAGGCCCTTTCCAGGCCGGCTGTATCTCCCGGGCGTCTCAGGAAAGGCAATTTTCTTTAAAAATCAGGCCATTACATGGCGACCGGATCGCCTTTCCTACCATAAGGAATAATAACAAATTAATGTGTCAATATTGTTAACAATCCGGAACAATCGACGGCTAAATGTTTTTGATTTAATCAATTGATTTTATTATATTATTTTCATGGCCGATTTCGATGTCATTGTTATTGGTGGGGGGCATGCCGGCTGCGAGGCGGCGGCGGCGGCCGCGCGTCTGGGGGCAAAAACCCTGCTGGCAACCCATAAAATCGAGACAATCGGCGAAATGTCCTGCAACCCCGCTATTGGCGGTCTTGGCAAAGGCCATCTGGTCCGGGAAATCGATGCGCTGGACGGTATCATGGGCCGCGTCGCCGATGCGGCTGGCATCCAGTTTCGTCTGCTTAACCGCAGCAAGGGCCCGGCGGTTCGCGGTCCGCGCGCCCAGGCAGACCGCCGGCTTTACCGTCAGGCCATGCTGGAAACTTTAAATAGCGTAGCTAATCTTACCATCCGGGCGGTTGCCGTCGAGGATTTGCTGTTAAGCCCCGAACACGAAGTTGCCGGCATTTTCACCAGTAATGGCGAAGAGATCAGGTCTCGTTCCGTTATCGTAACGACAGGGACTTTCCTTGCCGGCCTCATCCATATTGGCGAAGAAAAAATCCCTGCCGGAAGGGTAAACGAGAAGCCGGCGCTGGGCCTGTCTAATACATTGAAAAAACTTAAATTTTCAATGGGCCGGCTCAAGACCGGAACCCCGCCCCGGCTTGACGGCCGCACGATTGACTGGCGGGGGCTTGAAATGCAGCCAGGCGACGATCCGCCGGTGCCATTTTCGACAATGACGACAGGCATCGCCAACCGGCAGATTTCATGTGGCGTCACTTATACGACGGCGCGCACGCATGAAATTATTCATGCCAACCTGCATCGTGCGCCGATTTATTCGGGCCAGATTGAAGGCGTGGGCCCGCGCTACTGCCCGTCGATTGAAGACAAGGTCGTGCGCTTCGCCGACAAGCCGCGGCATCAGATATTTCTCGAACCCGAAGGCATCGACGACCCTACGGTCTATCCGAACGGCATCTCTACTTCCCTGCCCCGCGAAGTGCAGATCGATATGGTCCGCTCGATCCCCGGGCTCGAAAATGTCGAGTTTATCAGGCCCGGCTATGCTATTGAATACGATTACTGCGACCCGCGCGAGCTAAGGCAAACCCTTGAAACTAAGAAGATTTCTGGGCTTTTCTTTGCCGGCCAAATTAACGGGACCACAGGTTATGAGGAAGCGGCGGCCCAGGGGTTGATCGCCGGGCTCAACGCGGCGCTTCGGATTGTTTCACGTGAAACAATTTTTACCCTCGACCGCTCGCAGGCCTATATCGGCGTTATGATCGACGATCTTATAAGCCGCGGCACCAGCGAGCCTTACCGAATGTTTACATCGCGGGCGGAATACCGTTTGAGCCTTCGGGCCGATAATGCCGATCAGCGGCTTACGCCGCTCGGCATCCATATTGGCTGTATCGGCTCTGCGCGCGCGGCGCATTTCAAATCGAAGATGGAAAAACTTGACCGGGCCCGGCAATTGGCAGAAAGCCTGGCGGCAACCCCTAACCAGCTCATGAGGAACGGTCTCCGGATCAATGCCGACGGCGTGCGCCGGACGGCACTGGAATTGCTGTCCTATCCGGATGTGAGCATGGAACGGCTTGGCGAGATATGGCCGGAGCTTCGGCTGATTGACCCTCAGGTGATCGAGCAGCTCGAGATTGACGGCAAATATGCCGGCTATATGGAAAGGCAGGAAGCCGATATCCGGGCTTTCCGGAAGGACGAAGCGCTGGCTCTTCCCCCGGGCCTCAATGTGGACGCGATCGGCGGTCTTTCTGCCGAAATACGCCAGAAACTCAAGCATATAGCTCCTTCCAGCCTGGGGGCGGCAGCCCGTATTCCCGGCATGACGCCGGCAGCCCTGGTATCCCTGCTGCGCCATGTGAAGCGCGGAAATGTTTCACGTGAAACATTTTCAAAGGCTAAGACAGGAGGTTAAGGCTTAGATTGTTTCACGTGAAACAATTTGATCCTGCCCTCAATCGAGACTAGAGACGGTATATCCAGTAAACCTGAAATGTTTCACGTGAAACAATCCGCCCCCATGGAAGACCAGGAAAAACAGGAATTCATAGAGTCCCAGAATGTTTCACGTGAAACAATCGGGAAGCTGGAGCGCTATGCGAAAATGCTCGGCGAATGGAACCTCAAATTCAACCTGATCGCCGAAAGTACATTTCCGCATATATGGCGTCGTCATTTTCTCGACAGCGCCCAGTTCAGAAAACTTATACCGCCCGAGGCCGTAACTATTGCCGATTTGGGAAGCGGCGCAGGTTTGCCCGGCCTCGTTCTGAGCATTATGGGCGTATCAGGACTTCACCTAATCGAAAGCATAGGAAAGAAAGCCAGATTTCTTCAGGCTGTTATTGACGATCTCAAGCTTGATGCGACGGTGCTTCATATGCGGGTGGAAAGTATTCATAATATGAAGTTCGATGTCGTTACCGCCCGTGCGCTCAAGCCTTTACCTCAGCTTTTGAAATTAGCCAATCCACTGATGCACAAAGATTCTTTATGCGTTTTTCTCAAGGGCCGGCAGCTAAAGGATGAATTGACAGAAGCGGGTAAATATTGGAAATTCAATGCAGAAACATTCCAAAGTCTCAGCGATCATTCCGGTAGCGTATTGACTATTCGCAATCTCAAGCCGGGCCGGATATCATGACAATGCAAAGCGATCCCTTTTTCAAGGACCCGCCTCATCCCGGCTGCCGCATTATGGCGGTCGTCAATCAGAAAGGTGGCGTCGGCAAGACCACAACCACCGTCAACCTCGCTACCGCCATAGCCGCCGTCGGCCATCGCGTCCTGGTGGTCGATGCCGATCCGCAGGGCAACGCCTCCACCGGTTTCGGCATTCCGCGCGCCGGGCGCGCCAAGGGCTGCTACGATCTCATGTTCGACGGCATGGCCGTCGAGGACGTAGCGCGTTCCACTCCTATTCCCGACCTTTCGATCATCACCTCCTCCGCCGATCTGGCTGGCGCCGAGATCCAGCTGGTCGATGCCGAGCGCCGCGAATTCCGCATGCGGGAAGCCTTCGAGCGCAGCGCGCAGGAATATGATTTTATTCTGATCGATTGCCCGCCTTCACTCAATCTCATCACGCTCAACGCGCTGGTGGCGGCGGACGGGCTGCTGGTGCCGCTCCAGGTCGAATTTTACGCGCTGGAAGGCCTCAGCAATCTCATCCAGACTTACGAGGCCGTTAAGGCGCGCTTTAATCCGCGTCTCGAAATCCAGGGCGTGGTGCTTACCATGTACGACAAGCGCAACAGCCTGTCGGATGCGGTCGCCGAGGATGCCCGCGCCTATTTCAAAGACAAAGTTTACGAAACCGTGATCCCGCGCAACGTGCGCATTTCCGAAGCGCCGTCGCACGGCAAGCCGGTTCTGCTTTACGATCACCGCTGCCCCGGCTCCGTCGCCTATATGCGCCTCGCCAGCGAAGTCTTGAGGCGCGAAAGACGCGAAGTGCCGGCGATCCGCGAAACGACCGAAATCCGCCAGGCTTCATAACAAAAGGAAGATACGAATGACCCAAGCGACAAAACCGGCTCCGCTCGGCCGCGGCCTCTCTGCCCTGTTCGGCGATGCCGACGCCTCCTACCAGACCAAAGGCATTGTCATGCAGGGGCCGCAGGAAAAGCGTGGCACTCAGAACATTCCGACGGGCGCGCTCAAGCCGGGCCCCTATCAGCCCCGCCGCAATTTTAATGACGAGGCGCTCAAGGAGCTCGCCGCCTCGGTGCGCGAGCGCGGCATTCTTCAGCCGATCCTTGTGCGCCCCGATAAATCGGTTCCCGGACACTACGAAATCATCGCCGGCGAACGCCGCTGGCGCGCCGCGCAACTCGCGAAGCTGCATGAAGTTCCGGTCGTCATCCGGTCCTTGAGCGACAGCGAGGCGCTCGAATATGGGCTCATCGAAAATGTCCAGCGCCAGGATCTCACCACGCTCGAGGAAGCGGACGGCTACCAGCGCCTGCTGGATGAGTTCGGCCATACGCAGGAAGGCCTGTCCAAGATCGTCGGCAAGAGGCGCAGCCATGTCGCCAACATCCTGCGCCATCTCAGCCTGCCGGCCGAGGTAAAGCAACACAACGAAAGCGGCCAGCTATCGGCGGGGCATGCGCGCGCACTCGTAACCGCCGCCGATCCGCTGGCGCTGGCGCGCGAAATCGTGCGCCGCGGACTTAACGTGCGGCAGGCGGAAGCGCTGGCCAAGGCCGGGATGCCCGCCGAA
>JBFWTA010000213.1:0-4544 GCA_050248075.1 Bdellovibrionales bacterium
CTTCGACCCTGCAGAATGCACCGCCTACTTCAAAAACTCAGGCTATTCCGTCTAAACGGTGGATGCTCTAGAAGTTCGATTTCTTGATGGGACTGGCTTTAATAGATCTCGTAAATAAAAATTAAAACATTTTTATTTTTGCTGCGTCTTGAATAGGCCGTGTCGGCGTATCAAATGTCGGAATGCGTACACGCCACTCAAGGGAAATACGCGTGTCTGTCATTCCAGGATTCGCGCGCGTCGAATGCGCCGACCAATGCGAAAAGATCATAACGTCTCCCGGCGAAAGCTCAGGAAACCAGTATTGATCCGCAGTGAAGTGTTTATCAAGCTCCGACCGTTCCATGCGATTATAATCAAAACGGGGATTGATGCCGCCGGGCCCCGGCGGTTCCAACGGCTTCGCCGGATCATATCGAGCATAATCCAGCATTGTGGCGGCGTCGCTTAGGATAAATTCAAGGCTGCTCGCGGTTCGTCCGGCTGAGGTAAATGGCACCCATACATTGATGACAAATTGGCGATCAACACTGCCCCATTGTGCATCGAAATGAGGGGTCGTGGGACTTCCCCAATGCTTCGTGCGAAGCTCGGGAGCTGAGCGCCGGATTTGGCTAGGACTTATGGCATACCAATCCCATCCCATAAGACGATCGAGAATTTGGTAAAGGCGCCGACAGCCCGCAATATCGGAATAGCAAAAGGCATTATTCGTGGCTGATCTCAGACGGTCTTCCCATATCCAGCCGTTTTGATATTGCCGCAGGTAATAAGGATCCTTGATTTCATCACACAGAAAACGTGCGTCGTCATCCGCATACATTTTTTCGCATAGGTCACGAAAATATTTCAGTTTATCGGCGGATACAAGGTTTTCTACCTTCACACAGTCGAAACGAAAAAACTGTTCAGCTATGTGCTCAAGATCAGAAGCCGCCGTGACAATGGGGAAATTTTCATTTCTCGGTTTTTCGGCAAGTAGGGCTGACATGATTAATCCTGAGCTCTAAAAAATTATGCCATATCTTTCAGATTCTGGTTCAGCATTCCGGCTGGCAAGAGATTCATAAACGTGGTTATAAGCCGCGCTCGATAGGACTCGCTTAAATGTTCCAATATTTTAACATTTGTCACGAGACGCGGAGTCTTCTGTTCCAATATAAAAGCATAGGCGCCACTTTGCGGCACCTGCCTTGCAAGAGCAGGAAGTGCGCTCAATATCGTCCTCACTACACCACCCCGGAACGCCATATATGATAGACATGCGGATCCCACAAAAAAATTGCCGGTATTTGTATCTAGACGACAAGCCTTGCTTGTCAAGACGGTGCTTCGCTTAACCGCGTAATTTTTTGCCGAGTTCAATCATTTGATTGGCTGTTGCGTCGGGAGGAAACCTCTCCATCAGCCTGTGACGCGCCGGCAAAATATCAAAAGGCGTTTCGATCAGGTTCTGGGCACAAAATTCCACTTTTTGCGGCCATTCGGGATCGGACCAATCAAAACCCACGAAATTGGCAAGATCGGAAAAATGCCGGTCGGTAAAGTCGGTGCGATCCGAGATAACTGCAGCCCCCGATTCAAGGCCCTGAAAAACACGTTCGTGCCAGGCGTTCCGCCCATATGGATGAGAGTTTAAAATGATTTTGCTACGCCTTACGAGTTGATCAAATTCAACTGCCGACACGGAAGGCTTGAAGACGGCCTTACATTTTTCCTTATCAATATGATCCCATCCGTTGCCAACGACAATAACGGGTAAATGTTTTGTTTTTTCAATAAGTTGGTTGCTGCGATAATCTCGGATGTACTGATCGATAATGCGCACGATATAGACGAAATCATCCCATGTTTTGTCGTCTTCGCGACAATCGATGCCTGCTGCGAGATACTGATCCCGCACGAGATCTGTGATCTTGCGATCGCTCTTCTTCTTCACGGCGGAAATCGCTTCCATCGTCACTGACCGATAGAAGGCAGGCATGACTTTAAAGCTGTCTTCGTAAATAGCGAGATTTTGCCCAGTCTTGCAAAATAAAATACCGATATCGCGCATCGCCCAAGGAAGGTCGTGCACCTTATCGTAACCGTTTGAGGATATAGCCAACAGAACGGCCGGCTGCGTACTTTTGATATATTCATGTTGAACTTCGAGGAAGTCTTCGCTTGCATAGCAATTACAGACGTATTTGGCAGACACATTGTGATGGGTCGGGTAGTAGAAAGGATGATCGTACATGAGAGATAGGAATGGCATTTTGAATTTATCCCACAAATTTTCTTCTCCCGATTTGAGATGCGCCCCAATACCGGCATAGCCAAAGCAAAACAGAATGTCATACTTACTTGCCGCGATGCGCAAATAGTCGAAGCATTCTGGATGACAGAGATCGATAATGGGCGAACTTATTTTTTTCTTTGCAAAGTGATAGCCCATTGCCATCGTGCTGTTGCGCAGCACACCATTAGCATTTTCACCAATAAACCCTATGATGGCGGGCTCACGCATGGGGCTTCATGAGTTAGTCTCAAAAAGAATTACTGTGGATAATCTATGTCAAACACCTAGTCAGGTAAACGTGTTTCACATCATGCTGCAATGCTTGCTTATGCACTATTGTTATATATAGTGATTATATGGACAGTCCACTTGTCGAAACCTCATCAATTTTTGATCTCTGGCGACTTCATCCTCGCGGCGATTACTTGATTGCGCGCGGTGGAAGTCTTATTCCGCCTCCGCGTCACGTTAATCTCACACTTACAAACAAATGCAATTTGCGCTGCGAAATCTGCGGCAGTCAGAAAACTTTGGATAAAAGCAAAACGCCGCGCAGCCATATGGATATTGAAATATTTCGTCAGATTGCTGAAACGACGTTTCCTTTTTTAACCGAGGTTGAATTAAACAGCCTTGGTGATCCACTTTTTTATCCTGATATTGAAGAAGTTCTTGATACGATCATAGCGCATAAATGCGCATATCGCATTCAGCATAATGGCACGCTTCTTACAGACAACATCATTGAGCGGCTGACGAGAAGTGCCGGCATGGTTTCTCTTTCTATTGACGCGGTGGGGCCGCTTTTTGATCAAGTGCGCCGAAACGGAATTTGGGAAAAAGCTAGTCCAGGCCTTAGCAAGCTTGCTGCCTCAAGGGATCCGAAGCGCGTAATAATTTGGATCTATCCGACTGTGACGCAGCGTACGATCGGCAATTTATTGGATATTGTCGTCTGGGCTCACGAGAACAATATGGATTGCGTTGCTTTTCACGATTACGATCCTATTGAAAATTCTTTCGAAGCCGTTCCCGATAAAGCAGAAAAAGAGCGTCAATTTGAGAAAATTTCGAATTTCCTTGTTAAACAGAATTCGCGCCTTCGTGTGCTTGATGATTCACGCACAATTTATATGGGGATTGGCGCCTTACAGCGTGAAATGCCTTCAGCCCAGAAAGCCCGTTACGGGGTGTATGGCTTTAATTTTCCCGTAGAAGATGGACCGTCCGGGTCAAGACAAAAGGAGCTATGTCCGGTTCCCTGGCAAAGCTTCGGCATCGACATCGAAGGACAGATAAATATGTGTTGCCGAAGCCAGCTATTTCCGTTCGGCAGCGCCACATCGGTCGAAAGCTTTGCGGATGTGTGGCTTGGAAGAAACTTAACGAAGCTCCGTCAATCCTTAACGCGTGGATCGGAAGAGGCCTTGCCCTTGCTCCCATGCGGACCATGTGTTCATAAGTTTGCGCCGAAAGCGGCCAAAAAGAAGCGCTCAATCTCTTACAAAAACAATGTGAGTATAGATCAGAATGGTTTCGTCGAAGAAGGCTCGAAACTTGTCCTCACTTTTTTGCGGCGCGAAAACCCTTTATGTCCGGGTTATCAGGCTAGTTTGCCGCTAGGATTTGATCCGGAGGCTTATGAATTGATGGAGAATGGAATCCCTCTCGGCCCCTTAAGTTCACACAGCGACACAATCACGGAGGGTAAGGGGCGTTATTGCTTCAAAGGCAATACACTTTATTTCTCATCAAGCGATAACTCCGATCCTCTGCGCAATAATCGGCATTACGAATTGCGTCGAAAAATAGAACATCTCGGCACTTTTACGCATAACGTCGATGATATCCGACATGATGAAGGGCGCCGCTATTTCACGCTCATTCCGTCCTACTGGGCGGATAGCAAGGTCGAAATTCTGGAAAATGGCGAAGTGCTTGCGGCATCCGAGGTCGATGATATTGACCTTATTGCCAACCAGGCGGGCGCAAAGCGATTGCTTTCAGGCACAACTCTTTATTTTTCTCTAACCGATGCGAGTGATCCACGCCGTAACGGCCGGAACTATATCATTCGCCGCATGGCCCCTGAGGAATAGCATATGACCGCTACACAGCTCCGCGCGAAAAACCCGGCTGCAGAAGAAAACGTTGTTCTTGCTTTGCCAATAAAACAGAGAAAAGGCCCCTGTTACGAGGTAAGCGTTTTCGATCTTTTTGGGGCTGGCAATATCAATAACCACCCGAACGAGTCCCGTCTGTT
>JBFWTA010000214.1:0-4542 GCA_050248075.1 Bdellovibrionales bacterium
CCATCGCGCACGTCCTGCCAGATTCCTTCGGCGTCAGCGCGGCGGCTCAGGCGGATTTCCGCGTAGCCACGACCGTTTTCCAGCCATGCGCGTTCCACCACGCCGATACGGTTTTCCCGCTCGCTGCGGTCATGGTTATACAGCACCGGCGCGGAGTTATTGAGGCGGGAGAGATCGACTTCATCCTTGTCATGCCCCAGCACTTCCACCCACGGCTCACTGAAAAAGCTCTGCCGGGTAACGGGTTCCTCCGAAGAAAAAGAAAGCCGCACGAGGCGGCTTTCAGTGTCCACGATGGAGCGGGAGGTTAAATCAATCGTCCTTGTCAGTATTTCCGGTTCCTTCGTCATCGTCTGATTCCTCCTGTTTTTGTTGGGGTTTGGGTGTGCCGTTTGAGCTTGAAAAACTGATCCCAGCTTCCGTTTCCTGTTCGCGCTCCTGCTTGATTTGCTCGAACACGTCCTGCGGATTGCCGCCGCGCTCGCGAATGACCTGCGAGCGTGACTTGAACCCGGCCTGCACCGCTTTTTCTTCCGCCGTGACTTCTTTCTGCGGGTCGATCCACGGCATGGTGGGTCCTTGGAAACCGGCTTTCTTCAGGCTCATCTGGTTGATTTCCGCCTCCGGCGCGTCCAGCTTCCCGGAAAGCACCGCCATTTCCACGAAGCGTTCCCAGATCGGGCGCACGCAGCGTTCGACGAAATACTCCCGCATCACCGCGTAATGGACGGACTGCTCCACCAGTTCCTGCCGCTGGGCGCTGTAGGTGCCGTTGTAATCCTTCGAGATACTGGAAAAGCTGGTGGCCGTTCCCGCCGCCACCGCCCGCAGCTGCGAGTTACGGAACTGCTCCAGCATGGCGTTCGGGCGGTTGCTGTCGATCATCCCGATTTCTTCACCGGGCAGCAGATTGTCGAAGATCATTCCCGGCTGCATTTTCATCAGGCGGTTGCCGCTATCATCCGTGGTCAGGGCATTAACGGGACCATCGAGGCTTTTGCGGATATAGGCGCAGATGCTGGCCGCCACCTTCGCCGCCAGCCGCTCGGAGAGTTCATAATCCTTAATATCCTCCATGCGCGTCAACACGCTGGCGAAGACGGAAACGCCCCGCGTTTGCGCGATACGATCCACCGTTTTCAGGTGGATGATCTTCTCCGCCGGGAAACGCTTGGTATCCTGCTTGGTGACGAAGCGGTGACTGTCGCCGGGATGTTCCTTATAGAGGTAATACGCCAGCGGCCTGCGCCATGCGTTCTTTTCCACCCCGTGGATGATCCGTTTTTTCTGGTCACTGAGATCGAACGGCAGGTAATCGGCCTCGATCAATTCCAGCGAATACGGCACCAGCGTGCCGTGGTTGAGGGTGTTGCTGGTGCCTTCGATATGTTTCACCAGCACTTCGCCGTCACGAAACCAGCACCGCGCCAGCAGGCGCAGCATGTGATTCCAGTTGAGTTCCCACGTCACTTCGGGGAAGCGCGTCCATTCCTCCCATAATTCGATCAGCTGATCGTTGAGCGGTTTGGCCAGTTCCCCGTCGGCACGCTTCACCTGCGGCTCAATGGTAATGCCGCGCCCGACCACGTTATTGACGAGGCAATTCAGCACGCCCCGCGCCAGATCATGATTTTCGTCCAGATAGCGGGCTTGCAGCCGGAGTGATTCCCCGGCGCGTTCCATAATGGCATCACCGCTGCCCGCATCGGTTTTGATTTTCCGCAGGCGTGACGGCTGGGAGGCTTCATAGGCACGCTGGGCTTGCAGGATTCGCCGCGCCGTTTCGCGCCGGAGCGCCGATTCAGGGGAGAATACTTCTATGGTTCTGTCGAGAATGTTAAACATCGCTGAAATCCGCCAATGCTGCTTGGTTGTTTTGCCCAGCCACTTGCTGGAAGGCTTGCACGCGCCGCTCCCAATATTGAATCTGCTCGCGGATTTCCTTGGCGTTGGCCAGCGTCAGGCTGCGTCCGTTCATGGAATAGCTCTGGCCTTTGGCCACGGCTAAATCCGCCGCGATCCACGCATCGAGCGCGGTTTGCGCCTGTTCAAGAGTGAGTGCCATAGGTTCGTCCTTCAGTTAAAATTCCAGTCGTCGTAGCTGATCCAGTGATCGGCCTGCTTCTCCGGCGGCGGCTCCTTGTGCTTGCTCAGGCGCTCGCGTTCCATCTCATGCACCAGCGCCGCCAGATTCGGATTCAGGATGTGCAACGCCGCCAGCGCATACACCCGGCAATCCAACACCTCATTGCGATGGCCTTTGGGCAGCACCCAAATCCGCGAGGGGTGACCATTGACGAATTTTGTTTGCACCCGCTCGGACGTCAGTTGCCGGAAATATTCTTCCGGGTATTCCGCCGGGAAGTGGCAGTAACCCGCGCCCGGCTGGTGAATCCGAAGCCGCGAATAGATCATCTGTTTGGCGGTATCGGTGCCGATAGTGAACAGCTTCACCCGCAGCTTGTTCGAGCGGCTGAATTTGCTGACCAGCGGCTTGCCGGTTTGCGATGCGCCTTTGATGGCGAAAATCCGTTCCGCTTCCCGCGCCTTGCAGTATTCATAGACTTTCTGCGTATGGTGGCCGCCGGTGTCCACACACGCGCAGCCTATATTCAGCACGCTACCATCCACGCGCTGCATGGATTGCCGCAGCACCCGGTCGAGTTCTTCCCAGACTTTCGGCTGTGCCGGATCACCGTGCAGCACATGGTATTGCAATGACCAGCTTTCCTGACCGATGCCCCAGCCGACGAGTTCCGCTTCCAGCCGGTCGTCCTGCACGTCCACCCCGGCGGTAATGACCGCCACGCCGTCCGGCGCGATGCGTCCCCAGTTTTCCTTGCGGTTCAGCAGGCCTTTCGGATCGACGCCTTCGGTTGCTTCCTTCCATGTTTCACCGAGGCTGGTATTCACCCAGACTTTCAGCGTTTCCGGCAGGCGCTTGGCCTTCAGGAAGTTGGCCACCATCTCCGCCCAACGCACCCACGGGCTGTAAATTTCCGAGATGTGAAACCCCGCGACGCCTGCAAATTCCGCCTGCGCCCGCCATTCCCCCCGCGCCAGCATCCATAGCTTATCGCTGTCTTGCAGCTTGGCTTTGCAATGCTCGCACTCGCAATAGGCGGTTTCCGGGTCTTTCTTATCGAACTTGATATGCGACCAGCTGAGCACCTGAAACGCGCCGCACTGCGGGCAAGGCACGAAGAACTGCCGCATGTCGCTCTGGCGGTAGCGGGCTTCGATCTTGCTTTCGCCTTCAATCGTCGGCGTGCTGGCCGAAACCAGCAGCCGGTTCCAGAAGGTGGTGGTGCGTTTCTGTGCCAGCGAGCCGGGATCACCCTCGCTGCCCGCCGATACCGGATAGCGGTCTTCCTCATCCAGCAACACGATGCGGATCGGGCGGCTGGCCAGCGAGGACGGGCTGTTGGCTCCCGCCATTGTCAAATGCCCACCGGCGAATTTCTTATGCAGCAGCGTGTTGTCGCTGTTGCGGGTTTTGGCATCCCGAAACAGGCCGGTCAGCACGTCGGTATCGCGGATCATCGGCGCGAGGCGGTCTTTGCTCCACGCTTCCGCCATATCCAGCGTCGGCTGAATGAACAGCGTAGGCGACGGGTCTTGATGCACGAAATAGCCGAGAATATTATTCAGAATCTCGGTTTTGCCGATCTGCGCGGAGGTCATGAATACCACCTCGCGCACGCCGGGTTCGTTTACCGCGTCCATCATGCCGCGCTGGTACGGCGCTCGGTCAGTCCTCCACCTTCCGGGGTCGGCGCTTGCCTCCGGGCGTAGTTTTCGGTGCGCGTCCGCCCACTGGCTTACCGTCAGTTCCGGCGGCGGCATCCACACTTGCCGGACTTTCCGCTTCAGGCTCTGATACGGCGTCATCGTCATGGGCAAGTTCGCTCAAAGCCTCATAAATCGCCGCCTTCAGGAACCGCTCGATCTGAGCGGGTTCCTTTAAGGAGGCGATCTGAAAGGCGGATTTGCTGGGAATCGCGAGCAGGCGCATCCGGCAGGACGAAACATGCTGCATCCAGTCGTTTTCAATAATTTCAATGGGCATGAGCTGGCCGCGCATCTCCG
This sequence comes from Bdellovibrionales bacterium, assembly GCA_050248075.1. GTDB lineage: Bacteria > Pseudomonadota > Alphaproteobacteria > UBA9219 > UBA9219 > JBFWTA01. The sequence continues at coordinate 4,090 of JBFWTA010000214.1, forward strand.
CGACTTCCAACTCGGTTTTATCGGCCTGCGCCTTAATCAGGCGGGCGCGTTCATGGTAGGAATCCTGAGCAGTATCGCCGCTTCCGTAGGCGCGTTCCTGCAAATACCGCACATACTGCTGCACGCAGCGCACCAGATCGTATTTGCCCTTTTCGGCCTTGGGGATGATCCCGTCGCGTGCCAGCTGTTGCACCCGGCGTTCGGTCAGGTTCAGGAACCGCGCAATTACCGCTACCTTGTGAAGAATTTGCATGAAGGGTTCCTATCATGATGTGATAATCCACCCCGCAAACTCTCCAAACCGAAACCATTCTGCTACATTTTCTCCGAGTATGGTGGGGTCTAGCGGGCGCTGTACCCCACCGAGGGATAATTCCTTGGCGATGATATGCTCCGGGCTTACCCCGGCGGCGACTTTACCCGCCAGCGTTAGCCGCCACAGCACCGTGGCCT
>JBFWTA010000215.1:0-4492 GCA_050248075.1 Bdellovibrionales bacterium
CCGGTTTTTGCCGCATAATCTCGGTAACGGCTGCCGGCTCCGCGCGGAAAGCCGATCACGGGTATCGCCGGATGCCTGCTTTTGATCCGCGCCACGAGTTCGCGCGTCGGTTCGATGACCCAGCGGTCGAAATCGCCGCCGGCAAGCAAGCCCGCCCAGCTTTCGAAAATCTGGATCGCTTCGGCGCCGGCTTCGATCTGTCGGCAAAGATAATCTTCGCTGGCATCGATCAGCCGGTCGGCCAGCATGCCGAAACGTTCCGGATTTTCGGCAAGCCAGGATTTTGCCGTGGCGAATTCCGTGCGGCTATTGCCGTCGATCATGTAACCGGCCACCGTCCATATGCCGCCGCAGAAGCCTATCAGCGCCGTTCGCTCCGGCAGCCGGCCGCGCAGGTTGGCGACCGTTTCGAAAACAGGGGCAAGTTTTTCGGCGTCGAAAGACAGATGCCGGATGGCTTCATCGTCGGCGAGCGGATCGAGGTGCGGGCCTTCGCCCTCGCGGAATTCCAGCTTCTGGCCGAGCGCATGGGGGATGAGAAGAATATCGGCAAACAGGATGGCGGCATCGAAACCGAAGCGTCGGATCGGCTGCAGGGTGATTTCGGCGGCAAGATCGGGCGTAAGGCAAAGATCGAGAAAGCTGCCGGCCTGCTTGCGCAGTTCCCGGTATTCCGGCAGATAACGTCCCGCCTGGCGCATCAGCCAGATCGGCATGCGATCCGGATCTTTGCCGTGCAGGACGTCGAGAAACGGCTTCGTCATTTTTTCCACTCTCTTTTTTTCATACATATATATTCTTAAATAGATAGAGGTAGGTAGTTGGAAAGGCAAATTTCGGGGATAAAATATACGCAGAGTTTCATAGACCTTTTACCTGCAGTTATACAAGGAAGATTGAAGATACTTATTTCTGGATAATCCGGTTATGACACCGGCGGACAGCCTGCCCTTCGCAGTCGGGGAAAGAGCTGTGAATTACCGGGATAACCCGGAGACGGATTTTATCCACGCTTTTTCCGGAGCGGGCGGATTTTCATGCACAAGGGAAAGAAGCTGTGGGTGGATATGGTATTGCAACGGCAATAATGGCAATCTCGTCCGGAACTCCTGGTTATCACCATAATTACGCAGCCTGTGCATGAAATGACAAAACCGTTCCATATACATCTGGTATCGGATGCGACCGGCGAAACCATAAACAGCATTGCGCGCGCCTGTCTGGTTCAGTTTGACGATATCGTTATCCAGGAACATTTCTGGAGCCTGATCCGCACGCCACGCCAGCTCGATCTCGTCATCGAGGGCATACGGCAATGGCCGGGCATGGTGCTTTACACATTTGTCGATGAAAATCTTCGCCACAAGCTGCAGGATTTTTGCCGCGCGCAGAATTTGACCGGCATTTCGGTGCTCGATCCCATTCTGACCGCCATGACCGGATTTTTCGGCGTGAGCTCGAAGCACGAGCCCGGCAAGCAGCATGTGCTGGATGCCGGATATTTCGCGCGGATCGATGCCATGGATTATGCCCTGGCGCTGGACGACGGGCACGGCGCGGCGAAGCTGGCGGATGCGGATGTGGTGATCCTCGGCGTGTCGCGCACATCGAAAACGCCGACCTGCGTCTATCTTGCGAACCGCGGCATCAAGGCGGCCAATATTCCGGTCATCCCGGGTCAGCCCCTGCCGGATGTCGGCGGACTTTCCAAACCGCTTATTGTCGGCCTTACCAAGGATCCCGACAGCCTGGTCGAAATCCGCCGCACGCGTCTTAAGCTTCTCAAGGAAGAAAGCCGCACGCATTATATAGACCCGGAACAGGTGCGGGCCGAAGTGCAGGACGCGCGCCGCTTTTTTGCAAAAATCGACTGTCCGGTTATTGATGTCACGCGGCGTTCGATCGAGGAAACCTCCGCCGAAATCATGAATTTGCTCAATAAACGCGCGCTGGATGTCCAGATCAAAAATCAACCCGTGGAAAAAGAATCATGAACGCCGGATATCCGAAAGCCGCCGTTCTCGGCTGGCCGGTGAAGCATTCGCTTTCGCCCAGACTGCATGGCTACTGGCTGCACCGGTATGGCATCGGGGGGAGCTATGAATCGCTGGCCGTGGAGCCGGCGGAACTGGAAAAAACCTTGCGCCATTTGCCGCAAGCCGGGTTTCGCGGCGTCAATCTGACCATTCCCCATAAGGAAAAAGCTCTCGCCTTCATGCAGGCCGTCGATACGCCGGCGCAGCGCATCGGCGCCGTGAATATGGTCGTCGTCGGGGAGGACGGCCGGCTGGAAGGACGCAACACGGATGCCTATGGCTTTTCGCAAAGCCTGCAGGAGGCCGGCGTTTCCGTCAGGGGCGGCGCGGCGGCTGTGATCGGCGCCGGCGGCGCGGCGCGCGCCGCGATCGTGGCGCTGCAGGATATGGGCGTTTCGGAAATCAGGCTGGTCAACCGTACCCGCGAGCGGGCGGAAGAACTGAAAGCCGCGCTGGGCGGCAGCCTTCCGGTTTTCGACTGGGCCGCGCGGGAGGATGCCCTTAAAGATGCCGGGCTTCTCGTCAACGCCACGTCGCTCGGCATGCAGGGCCAGCCGCCGCTCGATCTGGCGCTGGATAACCTGCCGCAAACGGCGCCGGTTACCGATATCGTCTACAGGCCGCTCGAGACCGATCTTCTGCGGCGCGCGAAGCAGCACGGCCACCCAACCGTCGACGGCCTCGGCATGCTGCTGCATCAGGCGCGGCCGGCCTTCGCCGCCTTTTTCGGCAGGGACCCGGACGTGACCGGCGATCTGCGCCGCCATCTGCTGGAGGCGCCATGAAGAAAAAACCGCGGGCCGGGATGAAAATCGTCGGTCTTACCGGCGGCATCGGCATGGGTAAAAGCACTGCCGCCGCCATGCTCCGGCGCATGGGCTTTCCGGTCCACGAAGCCGACAGCGTGGTGCATGCCTTGTTGCGCAAGGGCGGCGCGGGCGTGAAACCCGTGGCAAAGCTTTTTCCCGGCGCGCTTCGTAAGCAGGCGATCGACCGGAAGCGGCTGGGCCTCGAGGTTTTCGCGAAGCCGGCCCGGCTGAAGCGGCTCGAGAAAATCCTGCATCCGCTTGTGCAGGCGGCCGAGGCGGAATTTCTTGCCGGCGCGCGCCGCGGGGGGGCAAGGGCGGCGATCCTCGACATTCCGTTGCTGTTCGAGACCGGCGCCGAAAAGCGCTGCGACGCCGTTATCTGCGTGACGGCGCCGAAAGCGCTGCAGCGGGCGCGCGTGATGGCACGTCCCGGCATGACGGCGGCGAAATTCAGGGCCATCGTAAAACGTCAGATGCCGGACACCGAAAAGCGCCGCCGCGCCGATTACCGGGCGGATACGGGGAGCGGCCTTGCCGCGACGCGCCGTCAATTGCGGCACATCATGGATGCAATCGTGAAGGGTTCTCATGCGTGAAATCGTCTTCGATACCGAAACCACCGGCCTTGATCCGCTGCAGGGCCACCGCGTCGTCGAAATCGGCTGCGTGGAGCTGATGAATCACGTGCCGACCGGCCGGACCTGGCACAGCTATTTGAACCCGGAACGCGACATGCCGGTGGAAGCCGCAATGGTGCACGGGCTGAAGGAAGAATTCCTCGTGAAGCAGCCGCTGTTCGCCGAAGTGGCCGAGGCTTTTCTGGCGTTCATCGGCGATGCGCCGCTGGTGGCGCATAACGCCGGCTTCGACATGGGCTTCATCAATGCGGAGCTTGTGCGCCACGGCTATCCGGCGCTGGAGAAGACCCGCGCCACCGACACGGTTTCCATGGCGCGGCGCATGTTTCCCGGCGCGCCGGCCTCGCTTGATGCGCTGTGCAAGCGCTTCGGCGTCGATGCCTCGAACCGCCAACTGCATGGCGCTTTGCTCGATGCGCGGCTGCTGGCGGACGTTTATCTCGAGCTGCGCGGCGGCCGGCAGCCGGACCTTGCCATGACGGCGGTGGCCGAGGCGGCGGAAACCGTGGTGGTGCAAGAGCGGGTGCGCGAATTCCTCGCGCCGCGCCCCCATGCGCCCAGCGACGAAGAGATCGCGGCGCATGAGGCGTTTCTTGCCACGCTCAAGGACCCGGTGTGGAAACGCGGGTGATCACCCCTGCAGGTGGGTGGCAAAAAATTCCATGGTGCGGCTGTTGGCGAGGTCGGCCGCTTCCTTGTTGTAGTTCTGGCCGTCCGGCCGCGCGAAGGCGTGGTCGACATTCTCGTACACATGCGCCGAGATGACCGGGTTTTTCCCGATGCCGGCGAGTATTTTCTGGCGCACCGGCGGCGGCACGAATTTATCGAGCCCGGCGATATGCAGCATGAGCGGCATGCGTATATCGTGCACTTCCTCCATCAATTCGTCGAGCCCGACGCCGTAATAACCCACCGACGCGTCGACATCGCTGCGGGACGCCATGAGATAGGCGAGCTTGCCGCCGAGACAGTAGCCGACCGCGCCGACCTTGCCGTTGCAGCCCGGCAT
>JBFWTA010000216.1:0-4490 GCA_050248075.1 Bdellovibrionales bacterium
AATAACGATGTCGGCATAGCCGGCGGTACGCGAGACGCCCGCTTTCTGACGTTTATGCCGCGTTTTGGCTTCGCCGTCCGCAGGCGTCAGCGCGACGGTTAGCGCCGCAATAAGCATAAGTATTTTCAATGAACGGAAAAGCAAGCCGTGGGCGTTCATGATGGAATTTTTATGCGATTCGAGGATTGCGTACCTTCGGCGCGAAGCTACCGGAATGCAAGCTTTTGTTGACATTCGAGCATCAAAGGCGCTATTGTTGCATTGCAACATAAGTTTTTCGGCGATCGTTTCGGTATGCATATGTTGATACTGACAACTCTCTCGCCGCCTAGTGAGGAAATTCACATGACACGGACAACGGAACAAATGGAAAAGACAACCCAGGGTCTTATTAAAGCCTGCGATGAAATGGGCACCAATTGCAGCAAATCGGTCGATGCCGTGGTGGAGGCAACCTCGGCCGTAAGCAAGGGTTGCGAAGAATTCAGCCGAAAATGGGGCGATCTTGTTCAGGAATCCGTGGCCCGCACGCTGGCCGCCGGCAAGACAATGATGAATGCGCGCAGCCTCAAGGAAATCAGCGATCTGCAAACCGAATTCATGAAAGAATGCTTCGATACGTGGCTGGCCGGCACCAGCCGTCTTTCGGAAATTTCCGCACGTACGACACAGGAAGCGTTCGAGCCTGTCGCGCGGCATGCCAGCGACACGATGAATAAGGCCGCCCGTCAGGCGCAGTCGGGACGTGCGGCTTAATTTAGCCGGCCCGGTTCTTTATCAATTCGTTGACGACCGACGGATCGGCCAGCGTGGATGTATCGCCGAGACCGTCGACTTCATGTGCGGCTATCTTGCGTAGAATACGTCGCATAATCTTGCCCGAGCGCGTTTTCGGCAACGCCGGCGCCCATTGAATGGTATCCGGCGTCGCGATCGGGCCGATCTCCTTGCGTACCCAGGCGATCAATTCCTTGCGCAAATCGTCATTTGCCGCCTCGCCCGCGTTAAGCGTCACATAGGCATAGATGCCCTGGCCCTTGACGTCGTGCGGACAGCCGACCACCGCAGCCTCGGCGACTTTCGGATGGGCCACCAGCGCGCTTTCGATTTCGGCGGTGCCGAGGCGATGGCCGGCAACATTGATCACATCGTCGACACGGCCCGTGATCCAGTAGTAGCCGTCGGCATCGCGGCGGCATCCGTCGCCGGTGAAATAGCGTCCCTTGAATGTGCTGAAATAGGTTTTTACGAAACGATCATGGTCGCCGAAAACGCTGCGCATCTGGCCGGGCCAACTGGCATCGATGCACAGATTACCTTCGCAGGCGCCTTCCAGCACACGGCCGTCGTTGTCAACGATGACCGGCTTCACGCCAAAAAACGGCAAGGCTGCGGAGCCCGGCTTCAGGTCAACCGCTCCCGGCAACGGCGCGATCATGTGCCCGCCGGTTTCCGTCTGCCACCAGGTGTCGATGACGGGACAACGTTCGTCGCCCACGACACGATAATACCACAGCCAGGCTTCCGGATTAATCGGCTCGCCGACGGTTGCCAGCAGCCGCAGCGATTGCCGGCCTGTGCGTTTCACCGGCCCGTCGCCCTCGCGCATAAGCGCACGGATAGCCGTGGGCGCGGTGTAAAATATATTGACCTTATGTTTGTCGATCACCTGCCAGAAGCGCGAGGCATCCGGATAATTCGGCGTGCCTTCGAACATAAGCGTGGTGGCGCCATTGGCGAGCGGCCCATAGACGATGTAGCTATGTCCCGTCACCCAGCCGATATCGGCCGTGCACCAGTAGACTTCGCCGTCGTGATAATCGAGCACCCATTTGTGCGTAAGCGCGGCAAAAAGCAGATAGCCGCCGGCGGTATGCAAAACGCCTTTCGGTTTGCCTGTCGAGCCCGAAGTGTAAAGGATAAAAAGCGGATCTTCGGCACTCATCGGCTCGGCCGGACATTCGCCGCCGACCCGGGCCGCTTCCTCATGATACCAGAGGTCGCGGCCGGGCTGCCACCGGATACCGCCGCCGGTACGTTTCACGACAACTACGTGCTTGACGTCCGGACATGACTCAAGCGCCGCATCGGTATTGGTCTTGAGCGGCACCTTGCGGCCGCCGCGCAAGCCTTCATCCGCTGTGATGATACAGGTCGACCGGCAGTCGAGAATGCGGTCCTTGAGGCTTTCCGGCGAGAAGCCGGCGAAGACCACTGAATGGATGGCGCCGATGCGCGCGCAGGCGAGCATGGCGTAAGCGGCTTCCGGAATCATCGGCAGATAGATGGTAACGCGATCGCCTTTCTTGACGCCCTGCGCCTTGAGCACATTGGCAAAACGGCAGGTTTCGGCATAAAGTTCGGCATAGGAAATATGCCTGTGTTCGGAAGGGCTATCGCCTTCCCAGATGATCGCCGTCTGCTGCGCGCGCAACGGCAGATGCCGGTCGATGCAGTTCGCCGAGATGTTAAGCAGCCCGTCTTCGAACCAGCGAATACGCACGTCGCCGTCGAAACCGGCATTTTTCACTTTCGTATAAGGCTTGATCCAGTCGAGGTACTTTCCCTGTTCGCCCCAGAAGCCTTCCGGGTCGCGGATCGAGTGCTCATACATCGCCGCGTAGCGGGGGGCGTCGATCCAGGAACTGGCCGCCTGCGCGGGGGGGACGGTAATCAGGTCGTTCATTCTTGCTCCGGTAAAATCGTCAGTTATGCTTTTCAAGCCAGCCGGCCAGTGACGCCCATATATACTGCGGCGCGCGCAGGCTTGCGAACATACCAATATGACCCGTCATGGGTTCATGCAAGCTTGCATGGGGCAAGAGCCGGGCCAAAGGCAGCGCGGATTCAGGCGGCACGATGCGGTCCTTGCCCGGAACGACAATATAGGACGGCATGGTTAACGATTTGGGGTCGACGGGCCGCCCGGCGATCCGCCATTCAAGCCGCCCCGGCAAGTTGTTGCCATACCAGTCCCGAAGGCATTCCCGCGCCACCGGAGCCGTCAGCGGCACGCCATCGTTGAGCCAGTCTTCGCACAGAACGAAATGCCGGGCTTCGGCGGAGGCGGGGTTGAGTGCCGCAAAATCAGAAAATTTTGTCATCACCAGCGTCGGCTGCAGATTGGCGAAAAGCGTCTGGATGATATCGACCGGCAGATGGCCAAGCCTGGACAGAACCGGTTCCATTTCTGCCGCCAAAGCGAGAAAATGAGGACCGAGAACCGGATCGGGCCGGTGAAAATCCCAGGGCGTGGCGAGCAGCGCCAGCGAGCGGATTTCCCGTGGCCTTAACGTTGCAAGCCCGAGCGCCAGATTACCGCCCATACAGTAGCCGACAATACTCACCGGCTTATGGGCCGCGTCGAGAAAATCCAGCACCGGCGCCAGCCGTTCGGTCACATAGTCGCCAAGGCCGAAAAGGGCCTCGGACTCGCCCGGCACGTCCCAGTCAACAACAAGCGGCCGCATGCCGCTCGCGGTCAAGGTCCGGAGAAAAGAATGATGCGTGTCGAGATCGAGAATATCGAAACGATTGACGAGGGAAGGGATTATCAAAATACGCGGCGCGTCCGGTTTCGAAGAATTGAAATCGCGCAGGCGCGTCGTGCCGCGCTGCCAGATTATCGGCGCTTCGGTACCGCGGCGATGCGCCGGATGGTCGCGATAGGTCTTAATGCCGCCGAGAAGCCGGCGTGCCCGCGCGATCGCGGCAGCAGCAAGGGCCTGGCTGAATTCAGGATTTGAATCGGCTTGAGCGCGCAGATTTTCGAGCCGGTTTTTCGCTTCCGGATTCAAGCCGGGCAAGCCGTTCTTCCAGCCGTTCCAGACGATCGGCAAACTGAGCCAGGTCGACAGCGTTCCCGCGAGATGCAGGCCCAGCGGGCGCGGTCCGATCCGGCGCGGCATTGTTTTCCGCCGGGTCGTCGTCGCCATCTGGCCGAGCCGCCGGGCCGCTTCGCCCACCGGACCCGTTTTCTTTTCCGGAGAATTCGGCACCATAGGCCCCATGTTGCATGAGGGTTGCCCATTCGGCAAACAGCTTACGCGACGGCGCCAGCACGCGCATCAATTCCGCCCTGGCTTTCGCGTCATTGGCATAGGCGGCCAGATGTTCCTGCCACAGATCGCAAGCCTCGCTGGCCAGTGCCTCAAGATCGGAACTGTTTTTCCTGCCGCTCATGGAAGAAAGTAAAGCACGCAGAATGACTGCTGTCACAGCAAAGCGGATGGGCGGTCGACGACTCGGATTATCTATTTGTTTTATCTTTGAAATTATCAGCTTGTGTTTTGCCTGAAGGTCAGTGAAAATTGGTTAACAATTCGTCAAGACAGTTCATTCCGTTTCAGGAACATGCCATGGATGACGCCGCTCCCAAATCCACCGGAACCATCAAGAAATATGCCAATCGCCGGCTCTATAACACGGCGACGAGTTCCTATGTCACGCTCGACCATCTGGCGTCCATGGTCAAGGAAGGTGTGGAGTTT
>JBFWTA010000217.1:0-4462 GCA_050248075.1 Bdellovibrionales bacterium
TATTCCGGAGCGCCCGAATTGTCGTATTCCAGAGGACGCAAGGCTTTAAGGCATAAGGGAATTTCATCGGAAACGCGACGGCGGAAACCGGCGCGGCATAGAACCCAGGGAGAGCCTCGTGGCCCGTATTGCAGGTGTAAATATTCCAGCCCAAAAGCCGTTGCATATCGCATTGCGTTACATTTTTGGCGTGGGTCCGACCAACGCGCTGGAAATTTGCGAGCGCGCCGGCGTCGCGCCGAACAAGCGCGTCAATACGCTCAGCGAAGCCGAAATCCTCAAGGTGCGCGAAGATATCGACAAGCATTACAAGGTCGAAGGCGATCTGCGCCGCGATATCGCCATGAACATCAAGCGCCTTATGGATCTCGGCTGCTATCGCGGCCTGCGTCACCGCAAGGGCCTGCCGGTCCGCGGCCAGCGCACGCACACGAACGCCCGCACCCGCAAGGGCCGTGCCAAGCCGATCGCCGGCAAGAAGATCGCGACCAAGAAATAATCTGACAGGAAGAGCACATTATCATGGCCAAGGAAAAGCAACCTACCGCCGCGGCGGCCGAAGAAGCAAAAGCAGGCCCGGCCAAGCGCCGCAGCCGCACACGCAAGAATATCGCCACCGGCATCGCGCATGTGAATGCCAGCTTCAATAACACCATCGTCACCATCGCCGACGCGCAGGGCAACACGATTGCCTGGTCGTCGTCCGGCCTGATGGGGTTCAAGGGATCGCGCAAGTCGACGCCCTACGCCGCGCAGATGGCCGCCGAAGATGCCGGCAAGAAAGCCATGGAACACGGCATGCGCACCATCGAAGTCGAGGTGAAAGGTCCCGGCACGGGCCGCGAATCCGCGCTGCGCGCGCTGCAGTCGGTCGGTTTTTCGGTTCTGTCGATCCGCGACGTGACGCCCATTCCGCACAATGGCGTGCGCCCGGCCAAGAGACGCCGCGTTTAAAAAATTTATTTTCTCGAACCACAAGAGGCTACCGTGCTGCAGAAAAACTGGAAATCCCTCATTCAACCGACCAAGCAGGTGCATGCCGGCGACGACGCCAGGCGCATGGCGACTTTTGTCGCCGAGCCGTTGGAACGCGGCTTCGGCATGACGCTCGGCAATGCGCTGCGCCGCATTCTCCTGTCCTCGCTTCAGGGCGCCGCCGTGACCTCGATCCAGGTCGAAGGCGTGCTGCATGAATTCTCCTCGATCCCGGGCGTGCGCGAAGATGTCACTGACATCGTCCTGAACATCAAGGCCCTCGCCCTTCGCATGCATTCCGAAGTGCCGCGCCGCATCCGCCTGCGCGCCCAGGGCCCGGGCGAAGTGACCGCGAAGCAGATCGAAACCAGCTCCGACATCGAAGTGATGAACCCCGATCTCGTGATCTGCACGCTCGACCGCGGCGCCACGCTCAACATGGAAATGACCGTCGAAACCGGCCGCGGCTACATCCCCGCCGCCGCGCTGCGCAAGGAAGACACGCCCATCGGCCTGATGCCGATCGACGCGCTGTTCAGCCCGGTGCGCAAGGTGGCCTATAAGGTCGAGAACAGCCGCGTCGGCCAGGTGACCGACTATGACAAGCTGCTGCTTTCGGTCGAAACCGACGGATCGATTTCGCCGGAAGACGCGATTGCCGTCGCCGCCCGCATCCTTCAGGACCAGCTCCAGCTCTTCATCAATTTCGAGGAGCCCAAGCAGGCCGTGCAACAGGAAGCCGTGGGCGAACTGCCGTTCAACCGCAACCTGCTGCGCAAGGTCGACGAGCTCGAGCTTTCCGTCCGCTCCGCCAACTGCCTCAAGAACGACAACATCGTCTATATCGGCGACCTCGTTCAAAAGAGCGAAGGGGAAATGCTCCGCACGCCGAATTTCGGCCGCAAGAGCCTCAACGAAATCAAGGAAGTGCTCACGCATATGGGCCTCACCCTTGGCATGCAGATTCCGAACTGGCCGCCCGAGAACATCGAAGACCTCGCGCGCCGTCTGGAAGAGCCGTTCTGAACATAACGGCATAAGATACTTCAGCCCCGATACTGTAAGGCGCGGCCTTCAGGTCGGGGCTTAATGCAACCGGTTCCTGCACGAGCGTCCGCGGACGAAAGCACAGGGCCAAACTTGGAAAAGGATCATCGCCATGCGCCATACACACGGTCAACGTAAGCTCAACCGCACCTCCACGCACCGCCAGGCGATGTTCTCGAACATGGCCGCCGCGCTGATTCAGAACGAGCAGATCAAGACCACGCGGCCCAAAGCCAAGGAACTGCGTCCGGTCGTGGAACGCCTCATCACGCTGGGCAAGAAGGGCGGCCTCGCCAATCGCCGCCGCGCCTTTGCGATGCTGCGTTGTGACGAATCGGTGGCAAAACTTTTCGGCGCGCTTTCCGAACGCTACAAAGAACGTTCCGGGGGTTATACCCGCGTGCTCAAGGCCGGCTTCCGCTACGGCGATGCCGCGCCGGTTGCGCTGATCGAGCTCGTCGATCGCGATACCGAAGCCAAGGGCGCCAAGGACCGCGAACGCGCCGTCAAACAGACCGAAAAAGAAGCCGAAGCCGCGACGGTCTAATTCCACGCAAAAATCGTTTGATTCGTCCGTGCGGCCCGCGCCGCGGCATTCGCTTGCCGTGAGCATGGGGGCAGGGGTATAAAACCGGGAGAATCGTTTTTCTTCCACCCCGTTTCCGCAGCGAGGATCTTTTATGCGCCGCACTTCCAAACTCGCTGCTGTTTTATTGATGGGCTTTCTCGCCGCCTGCATCTCCGGCCGCCCCGAACAGGACAGCTACACCAGCACCTCCACCGGCGAGACGATGCTGATCCAGAGCGACCGCGAGATGTGCGAAAGCGCGTGCAATTCCGAATACAGCCGCTGCATGGACACGCATGCCGCCAGCCAGCCGATCCCCGGCATGCCGCAAGGCATGTTCGGCGCTACCGGCGAATGCCGCGACGAGCTGGCGAACTGCCTGCCGGGCTGCAAAAGCCGCTAGCTCCCTATAGCAATGTGAAACATGCCGCGAAGCTTATGGTAAAAACGCGTTTACCATAACGCCTGAATATGCGTGCCGAAAAAATTTTATTACCTCAAAAGCCCCTGTAAATGTTGCGATTTTCGGCTTTCCGAAACTGCGGCTAAAATTCGTCGGGCATTTTATTCAAAGTCCCTTAATCATACCCGCTTACTTTGGGACTATGTTTGATATTGCGTGCACTATTTTTAGAAAAAGAATTTTCGTTCTTGCTGTTGTCATCGGCATTATGGGCGCGGCGTTTCCCGCATGCGCTGCCGCCGCGGCAGGAAGCTCCGCCCCGCCTTGCAACTGGGATCCTTATCCCTGCGAAAACTTCTGGTATCCCTTTCAGGGTAATGAACCTGCGGATCCCCTCTTGCAGGCGGATTACGACCCGACCAGATCATCGGTTTCTTATCCGGGCAATTATCCGACGGTCGACGGCGATCCGCTTGTGCTGCCCAACGGCCAGTGTCTCTTCATCGTCAACCAGACGAATGACAATCTATACGTTCCCTTGAACTCGAAATTCGAATGGGAAAAATTCGCCGAGGCCGTTTCGACAAATTCGCTTTCCGGCATCTCGATCAAATACGGCTGCGACCGGCCGCCCAACCCCGATGGTACCTATGCCGAATGCGGCGACGCTAACGGCGTGAGCACGATAACGCCGCCTACCAGCAGCACGTTATGCCGGACCGGAACGCCCACGGCCGTTCAATCTTCCAGCGGCGCATGCACCTGGACCTGGACCTGTGTCGGCAGCACGGCGGATAACAGCACAATATGCCAGGCCCCCTCGGTGACGGCCTCGACCAGCACCCTGGTCTCGGGCCCGGTCCAGCTCGCCATTGTCGTCGATGCTTCGTCCAGCATGAACAATCTGGTCGCCAGCGCGGCCAATGCCGTGAACAGCCTTGTGCCGGGCTATATGACGGCCAATCCCAACCTGAACATCAGCATTACGGTTCTGGGCGGCAGCAATTATCCCACGCTTACCGATAACTCCTGCCATTATGGAACCATCTATAATTCGCGCACCGGCGGCAATCTTTATGGCATCAGCGGCGTGCACGCCGGCTATAAAACGCCGCTCGCCGCGGCCATCGGTTACGCCGGCAATCAGCTGACCCCGGCCACGGCGCGCAGTGTAATGCTGGTCCTCACGGACGGCGCCGATACCTGCGGCGGCAATGTTGATGCGGCGGTGCGGGCCCAGGAATCGCGCGGCGTCAAAATGTTCGCCATCGCCTATCAGAATGTGTCCTACCGGGCGCAAAACTTTTCGTCCTACGAGGCGGTCGTAACCGCCGATTCCGACCAGGCGATCCGCACCGCCCTGAACAACGCGCTGCTTCTCACCAACAACGCCAGCTGCCCGATCACGGTGGGCAGCTTGCCGTAAGCAAACCGGTCTAAAAAATTGCTAGCTGCTGAAGTAATGCTTT
>JBFWTA010000218.1:0-4448 GCA_050248075.1 Bdellovibrionales bacterium
TCCGGCCAAGCCATAAGCGGGATCGACCAGCCCCTCCGGAAACAGGCCCAGCAGAAAATGCCACGCGACGACCATGAGCGCCGCAAGCCCCCGCAGGGCTTCGAGCGGCACATCGCGTGCGGCGGACAAATGAGGGGTGCGGGGCGGCGGCATGGGGATCGGATGCAGGAAGGAAATATCGACGTTAAGGTAAATGACTTGAATCGGCAATGGGCCCCATCGAAAAGCGCCGATCGGCTAAATCGGATAATTCCCCCGGCAGTATCGGATTTACCGGCCAAAGCGGTATGCCAGCTTCATTCCTTAAACAAGCGGGGAAATTTTTACATGAAACATTGATGGCTAAAGCCGCTTTTTGCGGCCAGCGGGTTTTGTATCGATGGTCTTTATCTCGACACCCGCCTCCGCCAGCTTGATCAGCCCGATCTCGATGCTGTTTTTCCATTTCGTCTTGAGCTTCGCGTAACGCCGCATCGCGCCGACGGGAACAAGCACCTGCGGAATGCGTAATTCGGCGATCAACCCCGCGCAGACCGCGCAGGGTTCCAGCGTGACATACAGCCTGGCGCCCTCCAGATCGGTGCGTTTGCGCAGCGCCGTGGCGATCGCCATCTGTTCGGCGCAGTTGATCCATAACGATTTGAAGCCCTCTTTAAACCTTTCCGGCCGCCGGCGGTCAACGCCATAAGCAAAGCGGTTCGAGGCTTTGGAAATTTCATGGCCATGTTTGTCCACAAGGACGGCGCCGACCTTGATAGTCGGATGCGGACTGCCGCCTCGGCTCACGGGCTGTACCGCCGCCGTTTCGGCCTGCGCCAGCCAGTGACGGTGGATCGCGAGATTGTCTTTCTTATGACGGTGCTTGCGCGGCATGATGCCCTCGTTTCAGGGCCGGTTATTGTCGCCCGATACGCTTACGAATCCGTTAAAACGGTTGCGGCTGGTCAACGGGCCCGGCATTTGCTATCCGGTTCGGCATGAAACTACGCCCCTTAAACTTCATTCCCCACGATACGAAGATCGATTTCGTGTCCAAGCGCTGGGCCGCCTTTGGCATGACGCTTCTTCTGGTCCTTATCACCTTCGGCGCGCTGATGGTTAAAGGCCTCAATCTTGGCATCGATTTCAAGGGCGGCATTCTTATCGAAGCGAAGGCGCCGCAGGCGGTCGATATCGCCGCGCTGCGCGGCACGCTCGGCGAACTCGATCTTGGCGAAATGGCCCTGCAGCAGTTCGGTTCCCCCACCGATATTCTGATTCGCATCCAGCGCCAGACCGGCGATGAAGCCGCGCAGATGAAAGCCGTCCAGCAGGTGCGCGACAAGCTCGGCCCGGCCTACGAATACGACCGCGTCGAAGTTGTGGGGCCGACCGTCGGCAAAGAACTTCTGCATGCGGGAATTCTGGCCACCCTGCTCGCGATGGTCGCCATTGCGGTCTATGTGGGCGTGCGGTTCGAATGGCAATTCGGCCTCGCCGCCTTTATCGCCACTTTCCACGACGTGCTGGTGACGGTCGGATTTTATTCGGTAATGCAGCTGGATTTCAACCTGACGTCGGTCGCGGCCCTGCTGACGCTTGCCGGCTATTCGATCAACGACACGGTGGTGGTGTTCGACCGCATCCGCGAAACGCTGCGCCGCCAGAAAGCGACGGATTTGCGCATAATCATCAACGACGCCGTCAACCAGACGCTTTCGCGCACCCTCATGACGGCGGGCACCACCCTGCTCGCGCTGTTTCCGCTGGTCATCATGGGCGGGTCGACGCTGATCAATTTTTCGGCGGCGCTGACATGGGGCATTCTGGTGGGAACCTACTCGTCGATTTACGTCGCGGCGGCGCTGCTGCTTTACATGCCTTCGCTGAAGCGCATCGAAAAAAAGTAATCTTAGCGCAGGCGCAGGAACCAGATCCCGGCGATCAATCCGACGAACAGAAACGGCGCGAAATGCACACGCCGGATCGGATGCCGGGCCAGCCGCGCAATCCCCAGCCAGGCAAGGCCGAGCCAGGCGCCGACGCCCCAGGCAATGCCGGGCGCCAGAATGCCGAAACAGGAAACCGCCAGCACCGTCCATTTTGCATCGCCCATGCCGAGCGCATCGCGCCGGGTCACGCGGAACCAGGCTTCATTCGCGAGATAAATAACGAAACCCGCCGCAAAGGCCGTTAGCAACTGCATGCCTGCCCAGGGAAATCCCATATAGAACCCCTGCACGCCCGTGACGAATAAAAGGCTGGGCAGAACGATCGGGTCCGGCACGCGCGCGGTGAACGCATCCACCATGGCCAGCGTCCCCAGCAGAAAAAGAACAACCGGCGCAAGCCACCAGCTTTCCGGCGGCATGCCCGGCATGGTTTGGGCGATGGCGAAGAGCGTTTCCACTTAAGGCGACGTGCAATGCGTGTCGGCGGTGCCGGTCGGCACCGTCAGCCAGATTACAAACCGCTTGGTGCTGCCGCCCGCGTCGAATATCGCTTCCTGGCTGGAAAATTTGGTCGCCGCATGGGTAAGACCGCCGATCAGCCCGGCGCTCGCGCTACCCGACGGCTCAGTCCAGATACAGCGTCCGCCGCTGTCGCCGGCATTCATGTAATACCACTCCTCGAATCCTTGCGTCGGCGGCGGCAGCAGCGCCGGGCGCATGCCGTACCAGATATTCTGACGCGTCATGGGCGATCCGGCGCAGTCGTTGCCCGTCATGGCCGTATTCGGATCACCTTCGCATATAAGCGCGCAGACCGGTGTGCCGTTGGTGCCGTCGGATGGCGGCCAGCCGTCGCCGTTGTTATTAGTCCCGTATTTAAGATTGCATTCGTTGATCTTGGTGCGGATAAGGTTGGCCTGGCTAAGAACGTCGCTATAGATGCGGTCCGACACGCTGGCGGTGCCGAAATCGCTGCTGCCCGCGCCGATAACGGCGGCCAGCACGCCGAGCAGCGCCAGCACGAACAAAATAGGCCCTATGGCGATGCCGGAATCGGAAGAAAAACGGTTCATGGGCGGATCTCGTAAATGGATGAGGGCGGATCTCGTTTTTCATGTCTTGCGGGGAAAATCGGTTTTTACCTTTGTAAACAGGCGAATCCGCGCAAGACAGCGATTTTGCACTCGCAATTACAGCATTTTGGTTAACAAATGCCTTGCAAATAATGGACAGAAAGCCCGGATTCCGTTATCACATCCGCGCGATGCCATTTATGGAGACAAGCAATGAAGCTCACGACCAAAGTCAAGGAAATCATCGATAATTACGAAGGCGAAACGCAGGGCACGAAAGAAAATCTGGCCCGCATGTTGATGCACGGGCGCCTCGGCGGCACGGGCCGCATGATCATCCTTCCGGTCGATCAGGGCTTCGAGCATGGGCCGGCGCGCAGTTTCGCCGCCAATCCTCCGGCCTACGACCCGCATTATCATTATAACCTCGCTATTCAGGCGGGCCTGAACGCCTATGCCGCGCCGCTCGGCTGGCTGGCGGCCGGCGCCGATACGTTCGCCGGAAAAATTCCGACGATCCTCAAGATGAACAGCTCCAATAGCCTCGCGCGCGCGAAGGAAGCACCGGACCAGGCCGTGTATGGCAGCGTTGACGACGCCGTGCGCCTCGGCTGCGCCGCCATCGGCTTTACGATTTATCCGGGTTCCGACGCCCAGTTCGGCCAGATCGAGGAAATCGCCACGCTGTCGCGCGAAGCGAAAGCCAAAGGCCTTGCCGTCGTTATCTGGTCTTATCCGCGCGGCGGCGAACTGTCGAAAGACGGCGAAACTGCGGTCGATATCTGCGCCTATGCCGCGCATATCGCGGCCCTGATCGGCGCCACGATCATCAAGGTAAAACTGCCTTCCGCCTTCCTTGAAAACAAGGACGCCAAAAAGGTCTATGAAGAAAAGAAGATTCCGATTTCGACCATGCCGGAACGCGTCAAGCATGTCGTGCAGGCCTGCTTCAACGGCCGCCGCGTCGTGGTGTTTTCAGGCGGCGCCGCCAAGGGCGAAGACAGCGTGCTTGACGACGCACGCGCCATTCATGCCGGCGGCGGTAACGGCTCCATCATCGGCCGCAACTGCTTCCAGCGTCCTTATGCGGATGCGATGAAGCTGCTGGATGAGCTGGTGAAGATTTATCAGAGCTAAATGGTGGCTGAAAATCTGCGGGAAGGACACATTATAGCTAATCGCATAATGCCCGTGGGAGTTTCCCCAACGAAGGTCCATTAAGCGGTGGCTCTACACATGTCCGACAGACCGCTTCATTTGCCTGTTTACAAGACTTGTAAAATTCAGCTTCGGACATCCAGGGCCAGCCATACGGCCACCCCGGCCAGTACCCCGGCCATCGCACGTCCGATAAACTTCGTGTTACGACCTGCGATGACGGATTTTCCAATCCGGTTCGCGGCTAGAATAATGGCGATATGAGTCGCCGTGGCGATCGTGACTT
>JBFWTA010000219.1:0-4436 GCA_050248075.1 Bdellovibrionales bacterium
TGTCATCTTTTAAGCGTGTCGCGGCGCCAATTGCCATTTCGCTTGCGGCCATTAGCACCGCCGGGTTTTTGGGCGTGTCTTTGTCCAGTAAATACGCCACAGCAGAGCAGGCGCAGCGCGAGCAGGAGGCGGCGCGGCTTGATAGAGTGCAGAAATCGCTGATCGCGGCCTTTGAAAACGGTCAAGACAAAATCACGTATCAATTTGGCGAAACCCATCATCCGTGCCGCATCTTGTCGCACGTGAATGTGAAGGGCGACATTGTGCTGTCGGCCCACCGTGCCTATGAGCTTGGCCCGAACGGCGAAATCCTGCGTATCTATACCGAGCCCGCCGTTCAGGCGGTTATTCCGGCGGCACGGCGGTCCTTTTCCTCTGAGCCCGCGGCTGCGTCCGCGCCGCAGGCCGCATCATCGCCGCAAGGGGGTCCGTGATGCCGGTGATCGCTTCCCAAAAAAGCCGCCTGAAGTCTGTGTTCCATGCTGCACTGACGCTTGTCGCCGTCTCCGGCATTGGCACGGGCACATATGTGATTTGTAGCAACGGTGTCAAAAGGGCCGAAGCTGAACGCCAGAAAGAAGCGCAGGTCGAACAGATTATGAACGCAGCCCGCGCCCGCGCAGCTGAACGCCAGGCATTACGCGCACAGGAAGAAGAAGCCGCCCGTCTTGTTGCCGAAGAGGCGCGCCTTGCCGCCGAAGAGGCATTGCGTGGCCGGCTCGTCGAAGCCTTTAATAGGGGCCAGACAAAATTCGTCATGCCGTCCGACAGCCCCGAGGAGATCAATTTTTTAAGTATCGTTTCGGCGACAGACCCAACAACCGGCGAGGTCCATGTCAGCGCACACCGCATCCTGGGCCTGGACGGTCGCGGGGAAGCGACGAGCGTTGAGCCCGCGCCGGTCATGAAAGTAACCATTCTGCCGCCAAAGCCGTCGAATTAGGGAGTCATCCAATGCCTAAATTAAAATCATCTGAACCGCTGAGCCGAAAATTCAAAAAATGCGCGATGGCGGCGCTGCCTCCGGTTCTTGTTGTTTCGCTTATCGGCGGCTTTGTTTCGGCTGTCGCCTCTGGCGCTTCTGCGGCTGGGCGCAAGAATAGTGAAGCCATTAGCGCCGCGTTTAATAGCGGCCAGAATAAGGTGGTTTTGCCAGACGGGGAGCTTTATGGGCTGGTGTCTGCGACAGACAAGGAGGGAAATACCGTGGTTTCCGTGCATGCCGTGGCCGAACTCGACGGCAAGGGCGAAATATCAAAACTGGCGGGCGACAATAAAATGACCGTGACCATCCCGGCGCGAAAATCTGCAGATCTGAAAAATTGAAGCGTTATATTCTGGCGGCGGCGCGGCGCATTTTGCGCACCAGCGTCGTTCCGTGCGGAACGTCTTCGACGCGTTCGACGGCTGCGTTGAATGAACGGAGCGCTTTCAGGCCGTTGCCGTCGCGCAAATTCTGCGTCAGGCCACCGCTGTTACGCACGGCACGGCTGTTGAACGCATGTTCCGCTGTATCCAGCGTGCGCGCGGCGCGTTCGAAATCGGACAGGGTTTGTTCGGCCATCGCGCGAGCATCGACATCCAGGCGGGAAAGAACCGATTGACGCAGGCCCGCCATGTCGATGGCGGCGAAATGCGCCGTCAGGCGTCCCGCGACAAGCCCGCTGTCTTTCCCAATATGCGTGACGCTATTCGTCATCATGTTTCCCCAAAGTGCCTTTACCCTTGCCAAGTGCCGAGATTTCAGGTAGTTAGTTTCCTTAAATCTTGACACCCCAATCTACCTTAAGATTGTACACTAAACCGTTAAGAAATCAGTAAAAATTTTTTAACTTTTGCTTCTGTGGCGCCCGAAAAAGGCTTAAATGGCTGATAACACAAAAATTTTTGACGTCATTGTCATCGGCGGCGGCCATGCGGGGTGCGAAGCGGCGTCGGCTGCGGCGCGCATGGGCGCAAAGACCCTGTTGTTATCGAATCGTATCGACAATCTGGGCGTCATGTCGTGCAACCCTGCGATCGGTGGTCTGGGCAAGGGTCACCTGGTGCGTGAAGTGGACGCGCTCGACGGCGTCATGGGCCGCGTGATTGATCAGGCCGGGATTCAATTTCGCATGCTGAACGCCAGTAAGGGCCCCGCCGTGCGCGGCCCGCGCGCACAGGCCGACCGCAAATTATACCGTCAGGCGATGCAGGATATTTTGCTGAACTATCCGAACCTGACCGTGATCGGCGATGCGGCCGAAGATATTTTGCGCGACGCCAGCGGACGCGTGACCGGCGTTGTCGGCGCGTCGGGATCCATATATAAAACCGGCGCGCTGGTGGTGACGACCGGCACGTTTTTGCGTGGCATTATTCACCGAGGCCTGACGCAAGAATCCGCCGGACGTGTCGGCGAAAAGCCGTCGATTGGCCTGGCCGTCGCGCTTGAAAAACTGGGCTTGCCGATGGGCCGTCTTAAAACCGGCACGCCCGCTCGCCTTGATGGCCGCACGATCAACTGGAAAATTTTAGAAGAGCAAAAGGGCGATGATCCGCCCCTGCCTTTTTCGTTCCTGAACAAAACGGTCACGGTGCCGCAGATCAGCTGTTACATCACTTATACCAATGATCAGACGCATCAGATCATTCGCGACAACCTGCATCAGGCGCCGATGTATTCGGGCCAGATCAAAAGCTCCGGCCCGCGCTATTGCCCGTCGATCGAGGATAAAGTCGTGCGTTTCGCCGACAAGGAACGGCATCAGATTTTCTTGGAACCGGAAGGTCTGGATGATCACACCGTTTATCCGAACGGCGTTTCGACATCCCTGCCCGCGGATATTCAAGATGTTCTGCTGCGCAGTATTCCGGGCCTTGAAAATGTGACGATTTTGCAAGCAGGCTACGCGATCGAATACGATTACGTCGATCCGCGCGCACTGAAACGCACGCTGGAAACACGTGACGTGCCGGGTCTTTTTCTGGCGGGTCAGATCAACGGCACGACCGGATACGAAGAAGCGGCGGCTCAAGGGTTGATGGCGGGCGTGAACGCCGCGCTTTTTGCAGCCGGCAACGACAAGCCGTTTATTCTTGACCGCGCCGACGGCTATATCGGCGTGATGATTGATGATCTGGTCACGCAGGGCGTCACTGAACCGTATCGCATGTTCACCTCGCGCGCTGAATATCGGTTGCTGCTGCGTGCCGATAATGCGGATCAACGTCTGACGCCCGCCGGGATTTCCACGGGCTGCGTCGGCGGTGTGCGCACCGCGGCTTTTGAGGCCAAGCACAAACAATTGTCGGATGCGCGCGCGCTGGTGCAGTCACTTTCCGCCCTGCCGGTGGAGCTGGAACGTCTGGGCTTTAAAGTTAATCAGGACGGCGTGCGCCGCACGGCGTTTGATTTGATGCGTTATCCGGACATATCTTTCGCGGCTCTTTCGTTAATATGGAAAGAAATAAGCAATATTCCGGCCGATATTGCCGAACAGGTTGAAATCGATGCGCGGTATCATGGATACATCCAGCGCCAGGAGCTTGATGTCCGCGCCTTCCGTCGTGACGAAGACCTGTTGATCCCGGCTGACCTTGATTATGCGGCGGTCGGCAGCCTGTCGAATGAAATGCGCGTCAAGCTGAGCAAACATCGCCCCGATACGCTGGGCGCGGCGGCGCGCATTCCGGGCGTGACCCCGGCGGCCCTTGTGGCCCTGCTCCGTCACGTGAAGCGTAAAAATCGCGCGGAAGAAAGCGTCGAGGCTGAAGTTGCGTGACGCACCCTTAAGCCCAGAGTTTTTCACGAAAAATGGTTTGAATGTTTCACGTGAAACAGTAGAAAAACTAAGCATTTTCAAGAATTTAGTTAAAAAATGGCAAAAGGCGGTCAATCTGATTGCCCCGTCCACGGTCGATGATATCAACGTCCGGCACATGCTTGATTCCGCGCAACTCTGGCCGCTGGTCGCGGGGCAAAAAATTATCGACCTGGGGTCGGGTGCGGGCTTTCCCGGGATGGTCCTGGCGATCATGGGCGCGTCGGTGACGCTGGTGGAATCTGATCAGCGCAAGGCGGTTTTTCTATCGACCGTTTCACGTGAAACAGCAACGCCCGCCACGGTCCTGAATAAACGCATCGCCGAAGTTTCCGGGGTGACAGCCGATGTTGTCACCGCCCGCGCCCTCGCCCCGCTTTCGGACCTGCTGTTTCACGTGAAACAGCTGGGCCTGACGCGCGGCGTGTTTTTAAAGGGCGAAAATCTGGCCGATGAAATCGCCGCCGCGCAAAAGAATCATGCCTTTGAAATACAATCACAAAAAAGCCTGACTGATCCGCGCGGGCAGATCATTGTAACGCGTTTCACGTGAAACACCGCTAGTCATGCGCTTCTTTTCCGTGCTAGAGATAAAAGATAACCGCAATACGGGCATCGAGGCGAAAACATGCG
>JBFWTA010000220.1:0-4432 GCA_050248075.1 Bdellovibrionales bacterium
TCGGCCTTTCGAATGATCTTTATTTTGGAGAGCGTTACGAGTATGGTCGCAATGAGGTTGAATGGCTTATGCGCGACCTCAAACTGCCTTCAAGCTACTTCAAAGGAAAGCAAATCCTTGAAGTCGGGCCAGGACGCGATTTGAGCTTTGCGCTCATAATGGCGGGGTTAGGGGCGCTAACTGTGGGCGTGGAAAAATACCGGCCGGGATGGATAAGTGGTTGGCATGACGATTTCATCGATGTCATTTGCCGACGCGCGCCAGAAGATTTTCCTGATTTTAATGAAGTGCCGTTGCGTCACTGTCAATCGCTTGGAGCTTTCGATCCGGCCGTGATTGATTTTAAGCAAGTGGCGATGGAAGATTTTCCGGCCGATCAAAAGGAGCGGTTTGACATCGTCTGCTCATTAGCGGTCCTTGAGCATGTTGTATCTCCCGAAATCGTCGTGAAACATATTTTTAATGCTACAAAGCCGGGCGGATTTGGCCTTCACGGGATTGATTTCCGCGATCACCGGGAATTTACCACGCCCCATGAATTCCTCCTTATGAGTGATGAGGCGTTTGAGGCGAAGGCTGAAAAAGAAGGTCGCTACTGGTTTGGCAACCGACTCCCTGCCAGCGGCTTTCTAAGGCTTTGGCAAGAAGCCGGTTTTAAAAACATTCATCATTTCTGTAATATGGAAATTGATGAAGAATATCTGCAGGATTTCATTTCACGGTTGCGTCCGTCGAAATCGAAATATCGAAATAGGTCTGAGGAAGACCTCCGCGCAATAAGTGTGATCTACAGCATGCAGCGTTAAGCTGATTGAGCGAGTCCTAATTCTGAATCGGTAGATTTGAGCTCGATCACAGGTTCGAAAGCCGCTTTACTTTTCAAATAATTCCGGGATTTTGGGCCACAGTTAAATAAAAGATCAAAGACGGAGACCTGGGATTCGAAGACTCCCCAAAGTTGTGGATAGGGATCGTAGCGATAGTGTTTCCATGTCAAACCAAAGCCATGCTTCTGAAATGCTTTCTCATCAATATAGGACTTGGCGGCGGGACCGGATAAATAATCCTCAGCCCCTAACGCCGTCAAAATATTTATCAGTTTTTCGGTCTTGTGTCCCGGAACCTTCAGCTCCGAGACCCGGGCAAGCGGCGTTTTTATATTCAGCGCCTCCATCGCAAGCTGCGTTAGCGCAATATCAAGATCAATAAGATGGGTAAAATTCTTGTCGAGAAGCGTAAAAAACCTATCGGCGTAAAGTTCAAAATAGGGCGCCTTTCCGTAAGCTTCCTTGGTCATGCACCGATGCCGTCGTGGCCAGTCTTGGGCATAACTTATGCGCACATCCTTGATAAGAGTACCGGATTGCGCGCTTTGAACAGGAACAGTCAGCCAGATGAGGCCGTCTTTAGATTTTATACGGTTGCGATTGCGCCAATCCTGTTTTGTGTATTGAACATCATCATGAAACAAAAAAATATTGGCATCGTCGATGAGATCAAAATATCCGCGCCAGGGGATGTAATTTGGCTGATTAATTACCACGCGCATCAGGATCTCCGGCCGAAAAACGTGAAAATATGTTTTAGAATTTTCGAGACATCCGAGTAATTCATATCTGGGAAGAGTGGCAACCGAAGCAAAGTTGATGCAGCCTGATTAGTGACAGACATAGTCGATGCGCTGCGTGCGAACCGTTTGCCCGCCGGCGAACTGTGGAGCGGTACATAATGGAAGCAGGCCTCAATGCCTTTTGCCGCCAAGTGTCGACGGAGCCTATCGCGGATTTTGGCATTGGGAAGAAGGATATAATAGATGTGGCCATTATGATGGCAATGATTGGGTATAATGGGACGCCGGAGAAGCGTTGCCTCTTCAAGACGAGATAACCCTTTATGATAAAAATTCCAAAGCTTAAGGCGACGCTCAATCAATTTCGGGGCAATTTGGAGCTGCGTAAGCAGTAAGGCGGCCGTTATCTCGCTTGGCAAGAATGAAGACCCAATATCGATCCAGGTATATTTTTCTATTTTTCCTTGGATGAGCTGAACACGGTTGGTTCCTTTTTCCCATAGAATCTCACCGCGCTGCACATTGCCTTTATTCTTGATGAGAAGCGCCCCCCCTTCTCCGGACGTGACGATCTTGGATGCATGAAAACTGAACGCACCAAAATCACCTAGGCTTCCGAGTGCCTTCCCCCGATACGTAGCACCTAAGGCTTGAGCGGCATCTTCAACCACAAGAAGATTATGCTGTTTTGCCAACAAAAGAATATCATCCATTTCACAGCCGACAGCTGCGTAATGCACTGGGCAGATAACTTTTGTGCGTGAGGTGATGGCGGATGAAATCAGTTTCTCGTCGAGATTGAGTGTATCCGAACGAATATCAATAAACACCGGCACTCCGCCTCTTAAAACGACCGCATTTGCGGTCGAAGAAAATGTAAAGGACGGCATAATGACCTCATCCCCTGGCTTGAGCATTGCCAAAAGAAATGCCATTTCGAGCGCCGCCGTACAGGAAGGGGTCAAAAAGGCCTTTGCTGCACCTGTATGGCTCTCAAGCCATGATTGACATTGCCATGTGAGTTCCGCATTTCCATTGAGCGGTCCTTCAAGAGCCCGGCGGATAGCGGTAAGACTGGCTGAACGGTTTAACGACGGTTGGTTAAGGCGTGTGCGATATCTATTCATCGAGCGACCGCCCCATAAGGTTATAGACAGCGAAGCTTAAAATCTTTTGTTTTGGGCAGCAAGGCGCTAGGGCCAGAAAAACCACTCTTTCACGGGATTGATCTTGTAGATTAGCCGCTTTATATCGAATTACCCTGATTTCACAGAGCAACCCATGCCGGCCTCGACGCCCCCCAAAGACTTTGAGATATACAAGCGAGCCCTACAGGGCCGCATGAAAATGATTGGCTGGGGCTATCGCGAATTTTTCCATTTCCAACGCTGGCAGGAGCAATTTCCGCTTCGTGAATTGACAGATACACGGCATCATCTTTGGGATACGAATGTTGATGGTTACGCCGTCATTAATCCTCATGCATTGCGTGAACGTTCATCGAAGAGCCATGCGCTTATAAATTATTTTCAATCGCCTTGGGTGACACAATATGTAAATAAAACGGCCAAGATGGCCGTGTTGGCGCCGAAACCGCTGCAACACATGCTGCGAGCCGTCAGCACCGAAGGAAAAGCAGAAAAAGCGCTACGCCCCATGCCTCGTGATGAGTGGCAAAGGCTTGGCGACATTCTGTTGGACGAATTGCAGAGTTACATCCCTGGCAAGCAGTTTCTGGGTCAACCACAAAATTTTGAACGCAACCTCAGACTGCTTGGAAAATATCATTGGACTGAATGCCTTGCAGGCATTTGCTTTTCTATTGAGCCGCTTAAAGCAAACGAAAAATGCGTGGTGCTAGCTGGGAATTCCTGGTGCACGGGCGGCGCCGAGCGCCAGATGCTCAATCTTGCAATCGGTTTCACTAAAAAAGGCTGGGATGCACATAGTCTTTCCGTAATGCAGGGCGAAGATGCTCCACATTATCTGAAGCTTTTGCATGAGCATGATATTCCCCTACATCATATCTGGAATGATATGGTTGACATGGCAGTGCTGCTTTCTGAATGCTCGCCCGAGATAAGGCTTGCGCTTTGGCACTTACCGCTTACGCTTACGATGCGCATCGCTCTTGCTATGCGGATCTTCAAAAAAATCAAGCCTTCACTCCTGATTAGCTATCTCGACTGGCCGAATGTCATTGCCGGTCTTGGCGCTGTTTTGGCCGGTGTGCCGCGCGTCATTCTTTCTGGCCGAAATTTTCCACCGATACATTTTCCACATTTTTTTGAAGGTTACACGGATGATTTCCACGAGGTTTACCGCGTCCTTTCTTTACTGTCACAAGTCCATATTACAAATAACTCGCGTTTAGGAGCTGCGGCCTATGCGAAATGGCTCAAGATACCACCGTCGCGGGTGAGCTTTGTGCCTAATTGCCTGGCCCAAGATTTTATGAGCACGCCTTCAAAGAAAAAAATCGCGAAGTTGCGGAAACAGCTTGGTTTGCAGCGTGACGACCAAGTTGTATTGGGCGTTTTTCGGCTTGCTCCGGAAAAACGTCCAGACAGATTCCTTGCGGTTTTTCGTGACCTTGCCAAAGCCCTTCCACGTCTCAAAGCGATTATCTGTGGCATTGGATCGATGAAGCAGGAAATGGAATTTCTAGTGAAAAAATATGGCTTGCAAGACAGAGTGATATTCACGGGTGTTACCGGTGAAATACGCGAAATGATGAATGTTGCCGACCTTCTTTTGCACACAGCTGCGTTTGAAGGCATGCCAAATGTCTTATTGGAGGCGCAGTCTCAGGGACTTCCTGTCGTGTGCACACAGGCGGGAGGCGTCAAGGACAGCCTTGCG
>JBFWTA010000221.1:0-4401 GCA_050248075.1 Bdellovibrionales bacterium
GGTTTCTCGAAGATATTCCGAATGCGCATCATGAGCTGCTCGGCGGTAAACGGCTTCAGGAGATATTCGTTGATGCCGGTGTCGCGGGCCTCAAGCACGGCTTTGATCTCGGTGGTCGCCGTCAGCATGATGATCGGCACGCGCGGACAGGACGATGTCAGCGACTGGCGAACAAACCGAACCACGCCAAGGCCGTCCATGCCTTCCATTTTCAGATCGGTGATGATGAGATCGAAAGGGCGTTCGGCGACCAGCTCGATGGCCTGGTGCCCGGTGGTGGCAAGGGTCACGTGCCGGAACCCCTGCTGCGCGAGAACATCGAAAACGAGGCGCAGCATCAGTTTTTCGTCGTCGACGGCGAGGATCTGGATGTCTTCCAGACGTTTGCTGTAGGTCATTCACGTATCCGGCGGCAAATCGGCCGCGCGGGAGGCGGCCGGACTCAGGTCGGTCTCATTGGGAATAATCGCCGGGCCTTTGTCAAGCCGGGCGGGCGATCCAGCCGCCACCCAGCACGCGGTCGCCCTGATAAATAACGCCCGCCTGTCCCGGCGCAACGCCGAAGGCCGGTTCGCAGAGCGTCACGGAAGCCCCCTGCCCGTCCATGCAGAAAAACGCGGGCAAGGGCGGCTGGGCGGAGCGCAGGCGCACATTGACCTCGATTTCGCCATCCGCATCGCCGCCGAGCCAGTTGATGTCGCGCAACGCCACACGCGTCTGCGCCAGCGACGCGCGCGGGCCTACGACAACCTGTTTTTTTTCCGCATCGAGACGCAGCACGTAATAAGGATCGTTGTTTTCGCCGTCGCGCAGGCCGAGATTGAGACCGCGGCGCTGGCCGACCGTAAAATGAATGATGCCTTCATGGCGGCCCAGCACGGCGCCGCTTTCGTCAATGATATCGCCGGGATCGATCGCGCCGGGACGCAGTTTTCCTACAACCGATGCGTAATCGCCGTCCGGCACGAAACAGATATCCTGACTGTCCGGCTTGGCGGCGACGGGAAGATTGTACCGGTCCGCCAGCGCGCGCGTTTCGTCCTTCGTCAGATCGCCGAGCGGGAAGCGCAGGAATTCAAGTTGTTCGTGCGTCGTGGCAAAAAGAAAATAGCTCTGGTCGCGCCCGGCGTCGCGCGCGCGGTGAAGCTCCGGCCCATCGGGTCCCATCACGCGGCGCACGTAATGGCCGGTCGCGAGCGCTTCGGCGCCGAGGTCTTTCGCCACCGCCAGCAGATCGCGGAACTTGACGCTCTGGTTACAACGCACGCAGGGAATGGGCGTTTCGCCGCGCAGGTAGCTGTCGGCAAAATCGTCGATCACGCTTTGTGAAAATTTACTTTCGTAATCCAGCACGTAATGCGGAACGCCGATCTGCTCGGCCACGCGATGCGCGTCGTAGATATCCTGCCCCGCGCAGCAGGCGCCCTTGCGCCCGACAGCGGCGCCCTGATCGTAAAGCTGCAGCGTCACGCCGACGACGTCATAGCCCTGCCCGGCCAGCAGCGCCGCCGTCACGGAACTGTCGACGCCGCCCGACATGGCGACCACCACGCGCGTCGCGGCTGGCGGTTTATCGAAACCGAGGGTGTTCATGAAGCGAATATTAGCCGCTTTACCCCGCCCCAGGGGAAAAAACGTATGGTTAATATGCTTGCGCCGAACCCTACGCCGCCTGGCTGCGCAGCATCCAGATATCCTTGTCGTGGACTTCGAGGCGGGCGATGAGCATGTCCTCGGTGGCGCGGTCGCCGATTTCCTCGGCGAAGGCGCGGGCGTCCTCGATGCGGGCGCGGGTGGATTCATGCGATTTGATGAGGTCCTTGAGCATGGCGCTCGCGCTCGGGACGCTGCCGGTGGCTTCCTTGAAGCCGGCGTTGTCGCGGAAGGATTCGCTGCTCATCGGCGCGGGAACATCAAGGGCGCGGATGCGCTCGGCGAGTTCGTCGGCGGCCCGGAACAATTCGTTATATTGTTCCTCGAACAGCAGATGCAGGCTGTGAAATTGCGGGCCGGTCACGTTCCAGTGATAGCCGTGAGTCTTGATCGTCAGCAGATAGGTGTCGCTGAGCACGTCGATCAGACGTTCCGCCATTTCGGTGTTGGAATTCTTGGACGATTTGGGGGGCATGGAAAGCTCCTTTCGCTTTTCTGGTATTTTAGTCGCGGCCATTCGGCCCGGCAAGGCATAGCAAAACGGTCATAAAGAACTTATATAAGATAGTGGCTGCGAAATAAGGAGTTTTCATGACCGACAAGGTGAAGAAATCCGACTCCGACTGGCAAAACCAGTTGTCGCCGGAGCAATTCCGCGTCTGCCGGCTGGCAGGTACCGAGGCCCCCTTTTCCGGCAAATATACTCATACCAAGGACAAGGGAATGTATGTCTGCGCGTGTTGCGGGCAGCCTTTGTTCGACAGCGCGACAAAATTCGACAGCGGCAGCGGCTGGCCGAGTTTCACTCAGCCCGCCGATAAAAAGAGTGTCAGCGAAAAAACCGACAGCAGCCACGGCATGATCCGCACCGAAGTTTTGTGCAGCCGCTGCGACGCCCATCTCGGCCATGTCTTCCCCGACGGCCCGAACCCGACGGGTTTGCGCTATTGCATCAATTCGGTGTCGCTGGATTTGAAGAAAGCGGATTAGAGAACATCCATTGCGAACAATGTCACGCCGATGAACAGGAACAACAGGCTGGCGAGGAAAATATAGTCGGCCAGTGTTTCGTAGATATCGGAATCTTTTTTCAGGCGGATCGAAGCGTAGGACAACAGGCAGGCGCAGAGAAAGCTGAACGCGGATATCAGGCAGATTTCATCGGCGAAGGTGTTGCCCTGCATCCCGGTGATCTTGAGACCGGCAATGATGACGAAGCAGATGCCGATGAGATTCGAGGACGCGTTGAGGATGTGCGATTGCTTGCCGGTATCCATCAGGCCGCCGCCTGTTTCCCGGAAAGCTTTTCGCAGGCGCGTTTAATGCGTTCGCAGGCATCGCGCAACGTGTCGGTGCCGATGGCGTAGGACAGGCGGAAATACGGGCTGAGGCCGAAACCGGCGCCGTGCACGACGGCGGCGCCTTCGGATTCCAGAAAATATTTCACGACGTCTTCGTCGTTCTGAAGCACCTTGCCTTCCGGCGTTTTCTTGCCGATGAGGCCGGCGCAGTTCGGATACACGTAAAACGCGCCTTCCGGTTTCGGGCAGCGCAGGCCCGGCGCGGAATTGAGAATGTCGACCACCATATCGCGGCGCTGTTTGAAGGCCTCGCGCTGTTTCGGCATGAAGTCCTGCGTGCCGGTAAGCGCGGCGACGGCGGCGGCCTGGCTGATGGAGCACGGGTTGCTGGTGGAATGGCTCTGGATCTCGCCCATTTTCTTGATGAGCGCTTCCGGCCCGCCGGCGAAACCGATGCGCCAGCCGGTCATGTTGTAGGCTTTCGACACGCCGTTGAGCGTCAGCGTGCGGTCATACAACTTCGGTTCGATCTGCAGGATCGTGGTGTATTCGAAATTGTCGTAAATCAGATGTTCGTAAATATCGTCCGTCAGCACCCAGACATGCGGATGCTTCAGCAGCACATCGGCAAGCGCGCGCAGCTCGGCTTTCGTATAGGCCGCGCCCGTGGGATTGCTGGGCGAATTGAGGATGAGCCATTTGGTGCGCGGCGTGATGGCCTTGTCGAGATCCTCGGGCCGCAGCTTGAAGCCGTTATTTTCCCCCGCCAGCACCGGCACCGGCGTGCCTTCGGCCAGATTGACGATGTCGGGATAGGACACCCAGAACGGCGCGGGAATAATGACCTCGTCGCCGGGGCTGACGGTGGCCATGAGCGCGTTGAACAGCACCTGCTTGCCGCCCGTACCGACGGTGATCTGGCTGGGCTTGTAATCGAGGCCGTTCTCGCGCTTGAATTTGGCGCAGATTGCCTGTTTGAGCGCGGGCGTGCCGTCGACGGCGGTGTATTTGGTGTCGCCGCGCTTGATGGCGTCGATGGCGGCCTGTTTGATATGATCGGGCGTGTCGAAATCCGGTTCGCCGGCCGCAAGGCCGATGACGTTCTTCCCCGACGCCTTGAGCTCCATCGCCAGACGCGTCATTGCGAGCGTGGGCGACGCCTTGACCTTGGCGAGGCGCTTGGCAAAAAATTCGGTATCGGCGGCCATGGGCTTTATCCTTTTCGGGTTCGACACCGCGAGAATAAGCATCCGCGCGGCCTAAGGCAATGAAATATAAGCATTCTGCTTGAAATCCGGTGCGTATTTTAGGAACCTATAGCTTCCTATTCCGCACCAAAAACGGAACCCGGAGGTTCCGCCTATTTCCATCAACTCCTTCATATAACTAAAATTTTTCCTACATCCCTCTGTTAATGGGATATATCTCATATCCGGGGCCGGGTGTC
>JBFWTA010000222.1:0-4396 GCA_050248075.1 Bdellovibrionales bacterium
ATTTTTAGAATTAACAACAACCAATTTTAGGTAATGCGCAACAATAAACAATAATTTGCTGAATATTACCTTTACACCGGCAACCAAACCCTCGCCCTAACCCCGCCTAACGGGCTGTCTTCCAGCACCACATCGCCGCCGTGAAACCGGGCGATATCGCGGGCGATGGTGAGGCCGAGGCCGACGCCGCCGGTGGCGGGGTTGCGGGATTCGTCGAGGCGGAGGAAGGGGCGGAAGACGTCCTCGCGCCGCGCGGGCTCGATGCCGGGGCCGTCGTCGTCGACGGTGATGTTGACTTCGTTATCGGCCAGCGTCACGCCGACCCGGGCCTGCTTGCCGTAACGCAGGGCGTTGCCGATCAGGTTGGCGATGCAGCGCCTCATGGCATTCCGGCGCAAGGTCGCCGTGACGCCCGGCTGAACGTCCAGCGCGATATCGGGGCTTTGCCGCCGCGCCGCGGTGACGATTTCCTCCAGCCATTGCCCGATATCCGTTTCCACCGCCGGCTCCGACTCCTCGCCGCGCGCAAAGGCAAGATAGGCCTCCAGCATGGTTTCCATTTCCGCGATATCGGCGGCGAATTCTTTCGTTTCCGGCGTCTCCGGCATCATGGCCAGCTGCAGCTTCATGCGCGTCAGCGGCGTGCGCAAATCGTGCGACACGCCCGCCAGCATCGCCGTGCGCTGCGTGATCTGCCGCCGCAGCCGGTCGCGCATGACCATAAGGGCGGCGGCCGCCTGCCTGACTTCCGACGCGCCCTCGGCCTTGAACCACGGCACGTAACGCCCCTTGCCGATTGCCTCCGCCGCGTCCGCCAGGCGGCGGATGGGGCGTATCTGGTTGCGCATGAACAAAAGCGCGATAGCCGACAGCAAAATGGAACTGCCCGTCATCCAGGCGATAAACACCTGCGTCGTCGGCGTGTACACGCGTCGTTCGGGCGATTGAATGATATACATGCCTTCGGGCGTCTGCACCCGCACCGCGATCATTTCCCGCGCCGCGCGCATGTCGATATCGAACGGGTATTCCAGCCGGTCGTCCAGCGCGTCCCTGATGATATCGCGCAGCGGATTTATGGCGCGGCTGCGGCGCAGCTCGAAAGTTTCGCCGGCGCGAAACGTCACGTACAAATCCATTTTGGCGGCGGCGAGTTCAATGATCGTGTTCCGGCTTTCCTCGCCGGAACTGGCGTTCATGAGATCGACCACCACCGCCACGTCGCCCGCCAGCGCATAGGCCATGCGGTTCGTTACCGTCGACCAGTGCCGGTCGAAAAACACGAACGTCGCCGCCGCCAGCGTGATCAGCGTCGGCAGCACGATAATCAGCAGCGTCCGCCCGAACAGGCTGCGCGGCAGCAGGCGCTTGAGGCGCAGCGCCAGCGGTATGCGGCGCGATGGGGCGGTTGAGGCCATGGGAGGAGTTTAGGGGATAACCGGATGAAACTGAACCGGGGGATATGGTTAAAGGGGGTAGGGTTTAGGGTCTGGGGTCTAGGATTTGGAAGTCGGATAAAAAATTCGACAAAAATCAAACCTATCAAGAATACCCTAAACCCTACCCCCTACTCCACATCCGGCATCAGCATATACCCCTCCCCCCGCACCGTGACGAGGTAACGGGGGTTCTTGGCGTCTTCCTCGATCTTGCGGCGCAGGCGGGTAACCTGGACGTCGATGGTACGGTCGTTGACTTCGCCCTTGCTGCGCTCCACGATCATCTCGCGGCTGAGCGCGACGCCGGGCTCGGCGGCGAAAATGCGCATGAGGCGCGCTTCGGTGTCGGTAAGTGTAACGACTTCCTTGTCCGACCGTAATTCGTCGCGCTGCGCATCGTAACGCCAGATGCCGAGCCGTAATTCCGGCAACGCCACGGCGGGCTTCGGCAGGCGGCGCAGAATGGCGTTGATGCGCAGCAAAAGCTCGCGCGGCTCGAACGGCTTCATCAGGTAATCATCGGCGCCCATCTCGAACCCTTCGATCCGGTCGCTCGCCTCGCCGCGTGCCGTCAGCAGCAGGACCGGCAGCCGCCGCGCCGAAGCCCCCGCCGCGTCATGCAGCGATTTGGTGAATTCCAGCCCCGTTTCGCCCGGCATCATGACATCGAGAACCATGAGATCGTAACTCAGGCTTTTCAGCTTCGCCCGCGCATCGGCCGCGTCCGTCGCCGTCGTCACGATAAACCCCTGCTCCGCCAGATACCGCCGCAACAACGCGCGCAGCCTGTCGTCATCATCGACAACGAGGATGTGGGGGCGAAGGGCGGGGCTAAGTTCAGGGGTCATGGATACTAACTAGCAGAACTTGACAGCCGGCGTCTAAAATCTGTTAATAAACCCCACATGGCCTCGGGTGCGTAGCTCAGCGGGAGAGCATTACCTTCACACGGTAGGGGTCACAGGTTCAATCCCTGTCGCACCCACCAGCCTTCGCTCCGCTGCGCGGAGCTACGGCTCGGCAAGCCTAATCATTCCCAAGCAGCGGAGCGAAGGCTGCCGCGCCGAAGTTGAGCGAAGCGAAACGCAGGCGGGCGACATGGAGAGATTTCCATGAAATATGTCTACATACTCCAAAGCTATGACTTCGAACGCTCACCCTCCCGCCCCCTCCACGGCGCCACCCACCACAACAACACCATGCCCGGCACCGCCGCCGCGGCGCTGATGAGAAAGAAGTTGGTCCAGCCAAGGCCCATTTTTTCGACGAGGAACCCGGCGATGACGCCCGTGACGCTGCGCGGGACGGCGAAGATGCTGGAGAACAGCGCGAATTGCGTGGCGGAGAAATTCTTGTTGGTCTGCGCCGCGATGTATGCGACGAAGGCCGTCGTCCCCAGCCCGACCCCCAGATATTCGAACCCGACCGCCAGCCCGAGGTAATAGATATTCATCGCCGCCACGCTCAGCAGCGCGAAACCGAATATGGATAACAGCTGCACGGCGCCGAACAGCCACAGGGCGCGGCCGATGCCGGTCTTGACCATGATCAGCCCGCCCAGAAAACCACCGACGATCATCGACCAGAATCCGACCAGCTTCGCCACCGTGCCGATCTCGGTATTCGTGAACCCCATGTCGATGTAAAACGGCGTCAACTGCGCCGTCGCCAGGCTGTCGCCGAATTTATAGAGCAGCATGAACGCAAGGATCAGCAGCGCCGAAGCCATGTCGCGGCGCGTGAAGAACTCGCGGAAAGGCTCGATAACGGCCTCGCGCAGCGTTCTTGGAAGCCGTTCTCCGGGCGCAGGTTCCCGGATCACAGCCGCGCAGGCAATGCCCGGCAGCATAAACGCAGCCGTAAGAACGAACACCCACGGCCACGGCACGGAATCCGCAAGTATCAAACTCAGCCCTCCGGGAACAAGACCGGCCACGCGGTAGGCGTTGACGAAAAACGAATTGCCGAGGCCGAGTTCGGCGTCCGGCAATAATTCGCGGCGATAGGCATCGATGGCAATGTCCTGTGTCGCCGAGAAAACGGCGATAATAAAAGTCGCGCCGATAATGGCGCTCAGGCTGTAGGCCGGGCTCAGCACGCCGATCGCCGCCATCGCCAGCGTCAATAAAATCTGGCTGCCCAATATCCATGTCCGCCGGCGGCCCAGCCCCGCCAGGCCAAACCGGTCGCACAGCGGCGCCCAGACGAATTTCCACGCATAAGGCAATTGCGCCAGCCCGACGAGGCCGATGGATGTCAGATCGATCTCGCTCCGCCGCAGCCAGGCCGGAACCAGCTGCAGCAACACATAAAGCGGCAGCCCCGACGAAAACCCCAGAAACACGCAGATCAGCATCCGCGGATTCCACACGGCCCGGACGAGAGACGGGCCCGATGCTTCAGAAGAACTTTTATGGGATTTCATATGAGGCGAGGTCCACTCTTACGCTTCCGGTATCACAGGGCAACCATGATGGGGCACGGCATCGGATATCTGCCACGGCCACTTTATGCCCTATTCGGACGATTGTCTTCCTGCGATAGCCAGTCTAGCTTGCTGGAATTGCCTTAAAGGCCATCGTAATCTATCGGCACGGCCCGGAGTTCCCCATGGACAACGCAAAAATCGTCGACACGCTTAACCTTATTCTCGAAAATGAACTGGGAGGTGTTGTGCGATACACGCATTATTCCTTGATGGTTTTCGGGCATACGCGTATCCCCATCGTCAAATGGCTGCGCGAGCAGGCCAATGAATCCCTCACCCATGCCAATCTGGCGGGCGAACATATCACGGCGCTTGGCGGCCACCCTTCGCTCAAGATCGCATCGCTTCTGGAAACGCATAAGCATTCCATCGGCGACATTCTGAGGGAAAGCCTGGAGCATGAAAAAAAGCAGGTAAAGCATTATTACGCCCTGCTGGAAATGGTCCAGGGCCATGCGATTTACCTCGA
>JBFWTA010000223.1:0-4376 GCA_050248075.1 Bdellovibrionales bacterium
ACCTCTTGAATTTTCGGAGCCAAGCACCCGGCCGGCACCCCGGCAAGGCCTCCTTCAGCCCGCGCAGACTATTACGATATATCAATAATATCAAAGGTTTAATAAAAATTGTGGCATGCGGGCCTTATTCATCTGGACACGCGCCACGCGGCAGAATAGAGAAGAGGCCTTCGCGGCGGGGCCGGATACGGCCTCCTGCACGAAAACCGGGCCGGAAGTGCGGCCCCCTTATAACAGCAGAAGGCTTGAAAAATGAGCGATATTGCGGAACGCGTGAAAAAAATCATTGTCGAACATCTCGGCGTCGATGCCGCCAAGGTGACCGATAATGCCAGTTTCATTGACGATCTGGGCGCCGACAGCCTTGATACCGTCGAACTCGTCATGGCTTTCGAGGAAGAGTTCAGCGTCGAAATTCCCGATGACGCCGCCGAAAAGATCATCACCGTCAAGGACGCGGTCGATTACATTAATCAGAAAAAAGCGGCCGCTTAATTAGGTATGAGAGCTTGAGATTCAGGGGTCAGGGAGTTTCTTCCGGCCCCTTTTTCGTTTCAATTTACCGAACTTGCTGCACATTTCTTTATATTTTATCTTATCGGCTTATTATTGACCCTCGAACCCTGACCCCCGAACCCTTCTCATGCGTCGTATCGTAGTCACTGGCCTCGGTCTTGTAACGCCTCTAGGCGTGGGCGTCGATCACAATTGGCAGCGCCTTACCAAAGGCGACAGCGGCCTCGGCCGCATCACGCATTTTGATCCGTCGGATATGACTTGCCATGTCGCCGGGCAAGTGCCGCGCGGCGAGGAACCGACAAGCCTTTCGCTCGACCGCTATATCGAACCCAAAGAACAAAAGAAAATGGACATCTTCATCTACTACGCCATCGCCGCGGCGGATGAAGCGGTAAAGGACAGCGGCCTTGCTCCCGCAAGCGACGAAGAGCGGGAACGCATCGGCGTGATGATCGGCTCCGGCATCGGCGGACTCAACGAAATTTACGAAACCTCCATTGTGCTGCACGAAAAAGGCCCGCGCCGCGTGTCGCCTTTCTTTATTCCGCGCAGTCTCATCAACCTTGCTTCCGGCCAGATATCGATCATGCATGGGTTTCGCGGCCCTAATCATGCCGTCGTCACCGCCTGCGCCACCGGCGCGCATGCCATCGGCGACGCCGCCCGACTTATCATGCTGGGCGACGCCGATGTCATGGTGGCCGGCGGCGCCGAAGCCGCCGTCTGCCGCATCGGCATTGCGGGCTTCTGTGCGCTGCGCGCCCTGTCGACCGGCTTCAACGATGCGCCGCAAAAAGCATCGCGCCCGTATGACAGGGACCGCGACGGTTTCGTCATGGGCGAAGGTGCGGGCGTCGTGGTGCTCGAAGAATACGAACACGCCAAAAAACGCGGCGCGAAAATTTATGCCGAACTCATCGGCTACGGCCTTTCCGGAGATGCCTATCACATGACGGCCCCCGCCGAAGACGGCAGCGGCGGTTACCGCGCCATGAAAATGGCGATGGACCACGCGCGCATCTCGCCGGACCAGATCGGTTATATCAACGCCCACGGCACGTCGACGCCGGTCGGCGACGAAATCGAAGTGCGCGCGGTGAAAAAACTTCTCGGCCCTGCCGTCGGCAAGGTTATGATGTCCTCGACGAAATCCGCCATCGGCCATCTGCTCGGCGCGGCGGGCGCGGTCGAGGCGATCTATTCCATCAAAACCGTCACCGACGGCATCGTTCCGCCCACGCTTAATCTCGATAACCCGTCCGAAGGCGTCGAGGGCATCGACCTGGTGCCCCACAAGGCCAAGGAAAGGAAAATCGACATCGCCCTCTCCAACTCCTTCGGTTTCGGCGGCACGAATGCGAGTTTGATATTCAGGCGGGCGGGCTAGAAATTCACCGGCCACGGGCCCGATTTTTGAATTTCTGAAAATAAAAGTAAGGCCCTCGTGTGGCTCGCCAGCGCATTTTTTCAAGCGATTATTTTCATGCCTGTTCTCACCTCTTTCGGCCTTCGGTCACGGTTCCGGGCTGCCAAAAAACACAAAAACCCCTTGATTTGAAGGGATAGCGCGCGTAGTCGGAGCGCTGTCGTTGATCTTGATTCGGCGGAGTTCCAGAATGCATTCAGGTCTAAAATTCTCACCGGCGGCCGATTTCGGAAAATTTTTTAAAATCTTTTTTTCCGCGGTTGCGCTTTGCCTTGCCGCCGCGCCTTCTTCAGCTGCAACCGCGCAGATCGACAGCGGCGACACCGCCTGGATGCTGACCTCCACGGCGCTGGTGCTGCTCATGACCATTCCGGGCCTTGCCGTTTTCTACGGCGGCATGGTGCGCCGACATAACGTGCTTGCCACGGTCATGCAAAGTTTCAGCAGCGCCTGCCTCGTTGCCGTGTTGTGGGTGATCGCCGGGTACAGCCTGGCTTTCACCAACGGCAACGCCATCGTTGGCGATCTGAGCCGCGTGCTGATGAAGGGCGTCGACATGAGCGCGCCCTTCGTGCTCGGCGCGGGCACCAAGGCGCCGGTGCCGATGACGTTTCCCGAACCGCTTTATATGATGTATCAGATGACCTTCGCGATCATCACGCCCGCTCTCATTGCCGGCGCGTTCACCGACCGCATCAAGTTCTCATCCATGCTGGTGTTCATGGGCCTTTGGTCGCTGATCGTTTACGCGCCCATCGCGCATTGGGTCTGGGCGCCGAACGGTTTTCTGTCCTCGCACGGCGTGCTCGATTTCGCGGGCGGCACGGTGGTGCATATCAACGCCGGCGTCGCGGGCCTCGTCGCCGCCATCGTCATCGGCAAGCGCAAGCCGCATAAGGAGCCGCTTGTGCCGCATAATCCGGCCTATAGCGTCGTTGGCGCGTCGCTGTTATGGGTCGGCTGGTTCGGCTTCAACGCGGGCTCCGCGGGTGCCGCCAACGGCCGCGCCGCCATGGCCATGGCCGCCACCATGGTCGCCGCCGCCATCGCCGCCCTTTCCTGGATGATCGTCGAATGGCTGGTGAAGGGAAAGCCCAGCGTTCTCGGCATGATCACAGGCGCCGTGAGCGGCCTGGTCTGCATCACGCCGGCTTCCGGTTTTGTCGATGTCGCCGGCGCCTTGATGATCGGCGCGATCGGCGGCGCGCTTTGCTATCTTGCGTCGTCCAGCCTAAAGGCCGTTTATCACTTCGACGACAGCCTGGATTGTTTCGGCGTGCACGGGGTCGGCGGCATCCTGGGCGCTGTTCTTACCGGCGTTTTTGCCAAAGCCGCCATCAGCGGCAACCCCGCGCAGGCCGGATGGATCGATGGCAATCCCTATCAGATCGTCATTCAGCTCGAAGGCATCCTCTGGACCACCGCCTGGTGCGCCATCGCCACCTTCATCATCGTTTTCCTGATCAAGCACACCATCGGCGTGCGCGTTCCGGAGCATGTCGAAATCGAAGGCCTCGACCACAATTTACACGGGGAGAGGTTGAGGCATTAGGTATTGGATATTAGGTGTTAGCTTTTAGGGACTCCAGCTTAGAGAGAAGACCGCTTAACATTTTCCCGATTTCTTCGGTGGCATTCAGCAAGAATTCCAGTCTTTCCGGTGATACATAAGACAAGTTTTGGCCAATCATCAGCTGTGTTTCC
The DNA here is from genome assembly GCA_050248075.1 of Bdellovibrionales bacterium. Lineage (GTDB taxonomy): Bacteria > Pseudomonadota > Alphaproteobacteria > UBA9219 > UBA9219 > JBFWTA01. The sequence goes on from JBFWTA010000223.1 coordinate 3,650, forward strand.
AATTCAGCCAGCGATCCCCTGGCAATCCATAGAAAACGCATAAATTCATTTGTACTGTGTTTGGCCTTACCATCGGCAATATTGGAAGGTATTGAAACTGCCGCGCGTCGGATTTGACTTGTCAGTGAATATATTTCGTCTTTGGGGGAATTGTAGGTTACAGAATAAATCTCTGTAACCAAGGCCATCGCTTTTTGCCATACAATTAAATTTCGTAGCCATTCGCAGACATTTCTTTCCTAACGGCTGATGCCTGACAACTCATGCCTCACAACAAAAACTGCTCCTTAACGATCCGTTCACCTAAATGCTCGTCGGGGTCGAACAGCAGCGTGAGCTTCTTCTGCCGGTCAAATCTGATTTTCGCGTAAACGGCGTTACCGATCACCTGATCTCCCGCCTCGATCCGCACCGGCCGTTTTTTCGTGTCGAGCGCCTCGATCTCGATCACGGAATCCTGCGACAGCACGGCATATGACCAGCGCCGCGGGCGGTAGCCGCTGATTGCCGTCACAACCAGCGTATTCGCGTCGAGCGGCATGATGGGGCCGCCGCAGGAGTGATTATAGGCCGTGCTGCCGGTCGGCGTGGCGACCAGAACGCCGTCGCCGCTGAAACGCGCGATGAGTTCCACCCCGTCCACCTTGATGCGCAGCCGCGCCGATTGCGGCGTCTCGCGCAGCATCGTCACTTCGTTGATCGATAACCCGCTTTTCCTGACACCCTT
>JBFWTA010000224.1:0-4338 GCA_050248075.1 Bdellovibrionales bacterium
GGCGTGGCGTTTAACGGTGACAGCGGTATCGGCTGCGCCGCATTCGGTTCCGATACCATCAGCTCGGGCTGCGGCGCGACCGCGGGCATCATCAAAGGCATGTCGGACGAACCAAGCGACGCCGGCTTGGCCGCGGCGGCAGTCGTGGTTTTGTCGGAAGGCATCGTGCCGGGCAGGGCCAGGGCTTTGGCGCCATCCTTGTCGATCATCACGGCCTGCGGCAATGGCGTGGCGTTTTCCTTTTTACGCAGTTCTTCCGTGGCGACCTTGTCCGAGAACAGAATGACCGAGGGCTTTACCATGATAACAAGTTCTGTGTTCGACAGCTTGTCGTCGCCATACATAGGTATGCGCATGTCGCCCGGCAGCGGAATGCCCTGCCGCGAATTGTCGTCGGTGGCAGACACCATGCCGGCCATCACGAGGTTATCGCCGGGGCGCACGCGGATGATGGTGGAAACTTGGCGGTTGGTCGTGGTCGGCAGATCGATGGTCTGGCCGCCGGTGTTGGTGGGGTTCAGGCCCTGCAGATTGGTGATGCCGAGATTGAAATTGGCGAAGACCACGCCGTTTTCATACGCGCCGCTAACGCCGATCGACAGGCCGGTCGATATGCTGGCCGTTGCCACGGTGTTCGTGCCGACGCCGCTGGTGGTCGTGCCGCCGGTGCCGCTGACGTTACTGGCGGTGACCAGCTGGCCGATGGACGAAATGTAATTCGTCTGGCCGCCGACCACGAATTGCGCGCTGGATCCGGACACGAAGGTGATTTGCGGATTGCTGACCGTTTGCACGCGGCCTTGCGTGGACAGGAACGAGGCCACGATGTTGGCGCTGATGCGGCCAGCCGTGACGGCGCCGAAGGTCGCTCCGCCCGCGACCGCCGGAAAGGTGCTCGCCGGCGCCGAAAGCTGCAGATCTTGCGTGTTGCCGCCGATCCTTCCGACCTTCAGGCTGTTCCAGTTGATGCCTTCCGCGTTTTCCTTGTTAAGCTGCACTTCCCAGATATAAAGCTGCAGCACCACCAGCGGCCGGCCATTGCGCAATTCTTCCAGGTATTCCCGCACATGCTCCTGGCCTTCGACATCCGTCGTATAGATGATATTGCCCCCTTGTTCGTCGATCTTGGCTTTCTCGCCGGCGAGATCGCTGATGGCGTCGGCCATGGTATTGCCGGCGGCGGTGGCGACGCTGGCGACCGCGGCGGCCGAAGGCGCGCCCGTGGTCGAAACCGAGCTTGAGGACGAACCGCTGATGCCTGAACTGGCGCTGGAATTAGTAGATAGTCCGCCGCTTACACCGCTGGCCTTGGCGATGGGCGGCAAGGGAACGATAAATGTCTGTTTGTCGGTAATCTGCAGCGAGCCGTGACGGTAGGAACAGAATACCCGTCCGGCGGCGCAGATTTTTTCCACGACCAGCGGAAGCGGGCCGCTCAAATTCATCACCGTGACCAGATGGTCGTCGAAGCTGCTGCTGTCCCAGGAAAGCGAGACGTCGGTGCCCGTAAGAACGGCCTGCAGCGCCGTTGTGACAGGCACGGCGTTAAGATTGGTTGTCGGAATAATGATGCTGCCGGGCAGCTTTTCGGCGCGTTCCAGGCGGCGTTCCTGAAGCGCCGATCCGACCTCGAGAGTCACGATGGGCGGATCTTCCTCGCCGCGCACGGTTTCCTCGGCATCGGGAACCTCGGCTACGGTGGGGTTGCGTCCGGTGGTCGGCTTGGGGTCGGGGCTTGAGCCGCTGCAGCCGCCGACAAGCACCGCCAGCGCCGCTATCCATAGCCAGCGGGCGTTTTTGAACAGTGGCGATGCCGAAGCCATCATATGCATGCCGGTCCCCGATCTTAATATCCGTCAAAATCCTGCGCCCGGAACGGACGCAAAAGGCATGGACTGAATCGCCCAAAAAAACGGGCGAGCGGCTTTCGGCGGTGCCGCGTCATGCCGGAATAAGTAAAGAGCGGGCGGGGTTGATATTTCGTTAAGCCGATTAATCGACTCCACGGCAAAAGCTGTATCGTTTTTAAATCGAAACAAAAATGAGTGCATGGTGAGGCCGATTTGACGAATTCCATATATAAATCATATTCTTAAATTGGTTTTTGGCTTCTGCTCCAGTAGGTCTATAAACGTTCCATGACCGATACGCCTCTTAGTTTCATTACAGGTGCCACCGGATTTGTGGGGGCCGCTGTCGCGCGGGTTTTGCTTGCAAAGGGGCATCGCCTGCGTGCACTTGCCAGGCCCGGCAACGACCGCCGCAATTTGCAGGGATTGGAAAATGTCGAAATCGTCGAGGGCGATCTCGGCCAGCCGGAAACCTTTCGCGGGGCAATCAAGGGCTGTCACGCGCTTTTTCATGTGGCGGCGGATTACCGTATCTGGGTGCCGGACCCTGCCGCGATGCATCGCATCAATGTCGACGGCACGCACGCCCTGATGGAGGCCGCTCTGGCGGCAGGGATCGAGCATGTGGTGTACACAAGCTCCGTCGCCACGCTGGGCGCGCAGGCCGACGGCTCGGTCGCCACCGAAGACACGCCGGTGACGATTGCCGATATGATCGGCGTCTATAAAAAATCGAAATTTTTGGCCGAGCAGGCGGTCAACCGGCTGGTGCGCAATCATGGCCTGCCGGCTGTGATCGTCAATCCATCGACGCCCATAGGCCCGCGCGATATCAAGCCGACGCCGACGGGCCGCATCATTACCGAAGCCGTCAAGGGCCGCATGCCCGCCTATGTCGATACCGGCTTGAATGTCGTGCATGTCGACGATGTGGCGATGGGCCACTGGCTGGCCTATGAGCGCGGCAGGATCGGCGAACGCTATATTCTCGGCGGCGAAAATCTGGGGCTGGGCGATATTCTCGGCATCATCGCCGATATCGCCGACCGCCCGCCGCCTGCGATTAAATTGCCGCGCGAACTTATTTTTCCGATTGCCTGTGCCGCCGAAGCCGTGGCGCGCTTTACCAGCAAGGAACCGTTTGTCACCGTCGATGCGCTGCGCATGGCGAAAAAGAAAATGTTTTTTTCCTCGGGCAAGGCCGAGCGGGAACTCGGCTATAAATCGCGCCCGGCGCGCGCGGCTATCGCCGACGCCATCGACTGGTTCAGGCAGAACGGCTATTGCTGATGATTTCCGGCTCGGCTGCGGGCCTTGTTCAGGCGCGGACGCATGCGTTACGTTCGATCAGGGAGAATCGTCATGCCGACAATGGAAGCCTTAGCCGAATTCTGGGCCGAAGAAGGGCTCGATCACGTTATTCCCGGAACGGGCGAAGAATTTCCCGAAGGTTTTGACGTTTACGATCTCCTACGCCAGGTCGTCGATCCGTCGAACGGGGTGCTCGAAGTCGGCTGCGGCTATGGGCGCCTGTGCAAGGCGTTTCCTGCGGACAAATATATCGGCGTGGACGTGAACCCCAGGGCCATCGATCGCGCGCGCGCGGAAAACCCAGGCTATCGTTTTGAAGTCATCAGGCCTGCCGATCCCATGCCCAAGATCGGCGTCGCGCTTCTTTATGCAGTTGCGCTTCATATACCCGACGAAGAGCTTGCCCGGTTTCTCATGCCCATATGTGAGGCGGCGCCGGCCGTCGCCATTCTCGAAATCATGGACCGCCGCTGGCGACGCGACGGCAACCCGCCCGTTTTCAACCGCGATCCCGAACAATATGTCCTGGAAATGGCCAATCGCGGCTATCTGCTGCGCCGCTTCGGCAAGGCGGTCTATGAGCGCTATAACAGACCGCCCTGGAATGCCGACCGCGACACGCGCATGAGCATACATCTATACGCAAAGGCGCGGAACGCCGCAGACTAGACAGTGTGATTTTCCGCCCATTTCCGGTAGCCGTTCGCCCGCAGCGTACAGGCCGGGCATGTTGTGCAGCCATAGCCCCAGGCGTGCCGCGCGCCGCGTTCGCCCAGATAACAGGTATGCGTTTCGTTGATGATGATATCCGTCAGCGCCGCGCCGCCGAGATCCTCCGCGAGCTGCCACGTTGCCGCCTTGTCGATATGCATCAGCGGCGTGTGGATCGTGAAATCCCGCGCCATGCCGAGATTGATCGCGCCTTGTAACGCCTTGATCGTATCTTCGCGGCAATCCGGGTAACCCGAAAAATCCGTCTCGCACATGCCGCCGACAAGATGAAAAATATTCCGCCGATACGCCACCGCCGCCGCATAGGTGAAAAACAGCAGATTGCGCCCGGGCACAAAGGTGTTGGGCAGTCCGTCTTTTTCAAAAACAATTTCCGCCTCGCGGGTCAGGGCGGTGTCGCTGATTGTGCCGAGCGAAGACAGGTTTATCAGATGGTCTTCGCCCA
>JBFWTA010000225.1:0-4283 GCA_050248075.1 Bdellovibrionales bacterium
ACTTAAAAGCTTATTAGGAAAAAATATCGGCAAACCCTCGCGTTGTGAACGAGACGTGGATGAGGTGCGTGCCGCGAAAAGAACTACAAAACTTCGTTCGTCTCCACGCACTGAAAAAGACAGGCTCACGATCGAGCAAAAATCAGTCGCTCTTCACGCTTTCATGCGCGAGCATTATACCCAATGGCTCGATACGCCTTTGCCCACATTTAACGGCAAGTCGCCGCGCCAGATGGTAAAAACCAGAGAGGGGCGGGAGCAGATCATCGACCTTCTTAAGGAAATCGAAAGCGGCCAGCAGCGCACTGAAAAAGGTGGCAACATAGAGGCCTTCGATTTTCTCTGGCTTTGGCAAGAACTTGGCCTTAAGCGCGATGCTGCATAAAACTGTTTCCATTCTGTTGGTGATTTATAATTATATTTAAAATCTGATATTTAAACCGAACTCCAATCTATCTCAAAATTCGGGTCTTCTTTGTCAACGCTCTTCACCACTGCTTCAAGCTGTCTGCCTGTGCGGTCGTAATATTCCTGCGCTGAACATGGATGTTCGCCTTTGAGAACTGCGTTTTTTGCACTCACTATATGGTGAAGTTCGTTCCGCTTCGGCGGCATAACCTGTAACCCCTGTGTCCGGTACAACTGTCATGTATTTGTCAAACCGCTCTAGCGAGACCGCGTTAAACTTCTTATCGGCGCGGCAATTTATGTTCTTGCTTTGTTCTATTCATGGCAGTATTATCTTTTCCATGAAGAACATGAGTTCCAAAGGCGCTTTTCTTCCCGCGGACGAGGACATTGTAGAACAATTCTTCGCCTTTCTGCTGCGCTGCGCCGATACCAAGCCAAAATATGACAATGCTCGGCTTATGTCGGAAATTACGGCAAAGCGGCTTTTACAAGGCTTGAAGCGCTCAGGCTTCGTGCTTATGAAAAAATCCGCGGAAGACAATCCATCTCCTCCCGGGCCGCAAAATAACCAGCGTTATCTGCTCTAATTTTTTCGTCGAAAAAGAGATATGTTTTTTCCGTGGCGCCATGCAAAAAACATGCATGACAGATGCCAACCGTGCGCGCCCCCCAACAGGCGGCTTTTCAGCTACGTTGCATGACGCCATATCCGAAATTGGCGTCCTGGAATGGAACCGGTGTGCGGGCGCAGACAATCCCTTTCTCGAATATGACTTTCTTGATGCGCTGGAGAAAAGCGGTTCAGCGAATCCTGAAAGCGGCTGGTCACCCTGCCATGCGACTATTAAAAACCGAAGGGACGAAACGGTCGCCGTCATTCCATTATATTTGAAGGCCCACAGCTACGGGGAATATGTTTTCGATGGCGGCTGGGCCGATGCTTTTCAGCGCGCGGGCGGGCGTTATTACCCAAAACTGCAAGTTGCAGTTCCGTTCAGCCCGGTGCCTGGTCCCCGCTTTCTCATCCGTCCTGGTTATGCGATTACGGCAAAAAGCTGTGGCGGAATTTTATCGGATATCGCCAAATCGATGGGCGTCTCATCGGTACATGTCACCTTCTGCACCGAAGTGGAATACAGCGGCCTTATCGAGGCGGGCTGGATGCCGCGGCTCGGTACGCAATTTCACTGGCACAATCCCGGATACAAAAACTTTGATGATTTCCTTGCCGCGCTCTCATCCCGCAAAAGGAAAATGATCCGGCATGAGCGCAAGGCCGCCAAGGAAAGCGGCCTGAAGTTTTTGACCCTCTCCGGTGCCGAGATACGGGAGGCACATTGGGATGCGTTTTACCGGTTTTACCTCTCGACCGTTGAGCGCAAATGGGGCCATGCCTATTTGGCCCGCCCGTTTTTCTCGATGCTGTCGGAACGTATGGGCGACAGGATCGTACTTATGATGGCGGAGCATGGCAGCCAATTGGTCGCAGGCGCGCTCAATCTCGCCGGCGGCGACACACTTTATGGCCGCAATTGGGGCTGCGAAGGGAAATGGCCTTTCCTGCATTTTGAGCTTTGCTATTACCAGGCTATCGATTTTGCCATTAGCCGCGGTCTAAAATCCGTAGAAGCCGGCGCACAAGGCGATCACAAGATCCAGCGCGGTTACCTTCCGATACCCACCTATTCCTGCCATTGGGTCGCACATAAAGGATTGGCAAAGGCAATCGACAATTACCTCGAGAACGAACGCCTGACGGTAAAACAGGATATGGAAGCTTTAGCATCGCTCTCCCCATTTCGTAAAAAACCATAACGAGCGAAGAATACGTTTTTACACCGTTTTTATAATCGCGAATTCCATCTGTATTTCAAAACTACGCTCGAAAAACAAAAATCGTCTCAGCGCGCGTAAGACGCAGCACTTCAATAATAAATATATAACCTCAAACCCTGTGGAGAATGCGATGTCGGACGTCATTAATCTTGAAGATCTCTTTCTCGACCACTTGAAGGACATCTACTACGCGGAAAAGAAGATCCTCAAGGCCTTGCCGAAAATGGCCAAAAAACTGGGCAAGGACTCCGAACTTGCGGAAGCTTTCGAAAAGCATTTTGAAGAAACCCAAGGCCAGGTGGAACGCCTTGAAAAGGTGTTCGATCTTATCGGCGAAAAGGCAAAAGCTAAAAAATGCGAAGCTCTCGATGGGCTTGCGGAGGAAGCCGAAGAACTCATGAAGGAAGTGAAATGCAAGGAAACGCTCGCGGCCGGCTTGCTCGCCGGTGCGCAGGCGGTCGAGCATTATGAGATCGCCCGTTATGGCACGCTGATAGAATGGGCAAAACTTTTAGGCCATGACGAAGCGGCCGAACTACTTGAGGAAACCCTTGAAGAAGAAAAGAACACCGATGAGCTTCTTAACAAAATGGCTGTCGATGGTATCAACAAGGCTGCCCTTGATGCTCAGGAAGAACGCCAAAGCGAAGACGACGAAGAGCATCCCAAGCGCCGGGCAGCATAAGCGATGAGCTCGATCCGCCGTAAAACTGCTGGCTACGCTTCCGAAGCTTATATCATTTTCTGATCACACTGACGCATAACCGGCGCGGCTGAAGAAGGAAGTGCATTGACGCGGGGAAAAGGTGTTGAGGGCAGATGCCACGGCGTTGGAGAGAGCGTCAACGGAACGCCGCGCGGCTTTGTGTAAGGCGGCCTTGATCTTGGAGTAGCCCGGTTCGATGGGGTTGAGGTCAGGAGAGTAAGGCGGCAGGTAAAGAAGCGTTGCGCCTTTGGCTTCTATCAGTTCGCGGATGACTGGGCTTTTATGGCTGCCGAGATTGTCCATGACCACGATATCGCCGGGCTTGAGAACCGGACACAGTACATCCCGCACATAGACCTTGAAGATGTCGCCATTGATGGGGCCGTCAACGATCCACGGCGCGGTTATGCGGTCGTGGCGCAGGGCGGCGATAAAAGTAAGCGTCTGCCAATGGCCATGGGGAACGAAGTCCAGCAGGCGCTCGCCGATCCGGCATCGGCCATGCGTGCGCGCCATATTGGTCTTGATCCATGTTTCGTCGACAAAAAGCAGCTTTTCCGGATCGAACGTCTTTTGCGCGGCCAGCCATGCTGTGCGTCGTTCGGCCACGTCACGCCGCTTTTGTTCGACGGCGTAAACGGTTTTTTTTAAAGCTGATGCCCTCGCCGTCGAAGAACCGCCACACGGTGGAACATCCGACGCGGATGCCTCTCTTGCCCAGGGCTTTTCGTATCTCCATCAAGGTCATGTCGGGCACTGTCTTGATCTGCTCCAGCAGCCATTCGCGCTCGCCCCTCAGCGCTGAACGATTGTCGCCGCCTTGCGGCAAGGCCGCATAATCCCCGTTCCGCCGCCATCGCTGCGCCCACCTGATGGCCGAACTCTCGCTCACTCCAAACAGCGCCGCCGCCCGCCGGCAGGATGTGCCTTTGCCGATTTCTTTAATGACTCGCGACCTCAAATCTTCCGAATAGGGTTTTGTCATCCATACTGGCCTCCGCTCCAGCCAGTATTTTGAATCACATTCCAACCCTCTTGGGAATCCTTCCCGATTCAGTCAGATCGGAAAATGATCTAGTGTGTTTCGTGGCCATTTTTCCCGCACGTATATGTTCATGATCGCCGTATTTATCGGCGTAGAAAAGATGAAAATCTAGAGCATTAACTGCTTAAACGGAATCGAAAGAGGATTCCCAAAAGGTCGGGAATGTGATTCATCATGCTGGCTGGGAAGGAGGCCAGCATGAACGACGCGTCCCCTGTCGAACGATTTGAGAGAGCGGATAATCGACGCCGTCGAAGGCGGATTATCGCGGAATGCAACGGCAGA
>JBFWTA010000226.1:0-4279 GCA_050248075.1 Bdellovibrionales bacterium
GGATGACGGAGCGGCGCGCGCGGTTGACCTTGTTGCGCTTGACGCTTTGTCTTGCTCTTTTTTCGGCGGATTTATGCGTCGCCATGACGAAGTTCCCTGCTGCGTTTTCACGTGTTTACGTGAGGGCGCGACTCATACGCGTCCGCGAAGCGATGGTCAAGAGGTACGATAAATGAGAAAAGCCGTGTTGCAGATGCGTCAAACCGCGGGGGCCATGCTGCGGGGAGCGGCTTCGGCCGCGCGAATTTCATGTTTGATGTCGGGCACCGCCGCGGCAGGGCCGCCGCGAAACACTTCCGCATAGCCGCGTTCTTCCATCTTGCCGTCTATATTATAGTGCCTGGCGCTGCCGCCCGCCCCCTGCGTGCCCTCGGGCATTCCGAATTTTCGCACAAACAAGGCGCAGTCGCCCCCATAATTGGCCCGCGCGTTGGCGAGAAGATTTTGTGCGGCCTTGTGCGGGTCATAACCCGGTTTTGTGCAGTTATAGAGAGAGAAAGTGCCCTTCTGTTCATAGGCGCCGTTGCAATAAAAACCGGCCTGCACGGTGTCGGAGCACCAGACGGGTTCCCCAGTTTTTTCATCGAAGCCCACGCACATCTGGGCATGGCCGTGCGGATAGCCTGGAATGCCGTCGAAAACCGCAACCGTGCCGATGCCGGCTTTCCCCTCCTTGAAAAGAGCCAGCACTTCAGGTGGCGCGCGCCGGTCCATGCCGCATTTAAGAGATGTGTAGGAACGACCGCCGGTTGCGGCGGGCAGAGTATCGGACGAACCGGCATTCGTTGCGGCAGGCGCAGGCGGATCGCTGGCAGACGGCAGGCCGAGAGCAAACAGATTTCTGGCCCATTCAAGACGTCTTGCCTCTGCTTGCGCCGGGGTCGATGGCAGCGCGGCATCAAGCATCGCCGGGGCAGCGATCTTCGGTCGCGCATCGGGATCATGCATATGCGGTGAAATTACGCCATTTAAAGGTCTTTGGGACATCGCACTCGCCGGTTAGATTTATAAAACTTCATGACATTGCCGATGCGGGCGACGGAACGAAAGGACGTGCGGCGACAACGGCAGACTGTGCATTAGTTCCGTGTGCATTCATGCTTTTGTGATTGGGTTTGGCGGCCGATGCGGGCCCCGGGGCAGCCTCGGCTAAATCAGCAGTCCGCCCCACAGCGCTGTCTGGACCGGAAGCCGGCGCACCAGGCTCAGGCTTTTTTGCAACCGCCGGATCAGGAGATAAAAATTTCTTGGCAAGGCCTGCCGCCGTCCCCGCGCGCGCCACTGCACTGCCCGCACGATCAAGTGGCCTTTCATAATACGTGGAAACAATGGCGGCGGCGTCCCGCGGGTCGGTAGCCCCGGCCAACAGCTGACCGGCTTTTGCTTCATTATTGCGCAACTCATAATCAACGAAGGCAAGCTGCTGTTCTAAAGTAGCGGTTCGAAGATCATAACCCAGTTTAGCCAAACAAATAGCTTGCCGAGGCGGGTGCCACTGGCCGATGGCTACTGCCAGTCCGCCATCACCAGGTCGCACTTGCGGGTTCAGCCCCGACTCATGAATGAGGTTAGCGACAAGCCCCAGGGATTGCGCTTCACTCCACCCCCGGCTGACAAAAAAATCATAAGCTGTTTTTGTGTTAGCGTTTATATCGACCCTGGAAGGAGCGATATGGCTGTAATTGCCTGTCGATGACAACTGCCCCGGCCTCAAATGCTCGGAAAGACCGGCCGCAATTCCGGCCACCGTGTCACGAATAAAATCAGAAGATCCGTCGCTGAAAAGAAAACCTTGGCGGCCAAGACTGGCAAGAACCGACGGCGCTGCCTTCTGGACAACCGGGGGCGGCTCAACCTCGCGCAATACTGTCGGATCATTTTTTGACACAGTCATAAAAAATCACCCAAAGCATTTTTAATAAAATATTGGCTATCTCATATTACCGCCCTAGCATTAACACAGGCTTAACCCCTTGCATTGACATTAAGATATTGATTTATAATAATATTTATGTCTGTTTCGGTGCGAAGCCGGCTGCAGCCGGCTTACGCGGATAATCCCCACAACCGCAACCGGCTTATGTATAATATTAAATATTAAGCCACGACTGCGGTTGCAGAAAAAAACCGTCACCCCATATCTGTTACCTATGTATATTGACAAGCAGAGGTAATAGCCTCACAAGCCTCTGTCCCGAAAGTTTACGCCGGCTTCGTTCGCGATCCTTGCGCGCCGGCATATTCGGAACCCGTTATTTGTAAGCCGATGCGCCGGCTTTCGAATTAGGTTATCCTGAAAGAACACATCTTGGCGCGGGGTGGAGCAGCCCGGTAGCTCGTCAGGCTCATAACCTGAAGGTCGTTGGTTCAAATCCAACCCCCGCAACCAGTCTAGCTTTAAGTCCATCTTCGGACTTAAAGTTTGAGCTAATAAGCGCTCCCGCAACCAGTCTAGACTTAAACGCATTATCGCCGTTAAAACCGAGCGCTAGCCGCATTAAGCCTGCGGTGCTATGCCGTAGCTCGGCCTCCAAAAATTTCCCGGTAGCATTTGGCAGAAGCCGGATACGTCCCAGCAAATCCCTCAGACACAGACGGGCACGGCTAACATCCATGTTCAGGTTATTGCGCAGGTCATACATCAGTTCTCTGTAGCGCTCGGCTGCTTCGGGCAGGAACGAGGTTAATACCTCTGAGACGCCTGTATTTGCCTGCAATGCTCCCAGAGCTTCTCTCTGTTCAGCCTCGGCCCGTTCCAATTCAACTTTGGTCGTTGGCGTAACAACGCCAGCCTTGATTGCCGCCATTATGTTTTCAATCCGCTTCTCTGCTTCCTTGAGTTTGAGCTTCTGTGTTTCGTACTCCGGTTTTTGTTCGTTCTGTTTCTCTTTTAAAACCACGGATGTTTCCTTAATGAACTCAGCCACGGCCTCATCGGTCAAAAGCTCATCTTTGATAATTTCGAGCAGATTATCTTCCAGAACCTTGCGAGATATACGCAGTTTATTTGAGCAAGCTGCATTGCCCCGATTTATATTCACTGCGCAAGCGTAAGAGGACGTGCTGTACATCGTATAGTTCGCACCACAGCAGCCGCATTGTAAGATTCCAGAGAAAAGATATTTGCCTGTCCTAGAGCGCGTTTTGGGATTGCTGAGCGCTTGTCTCAAAGCAACCGAGCGTTCACGGATTTCTTTCTGTCGTGTTTGAACGGCATCCCACAAAGGTTGTGGAACTATTCGAAGCTCCTCCATCGGAGTTATTACCCATTCACTTCGGCTGCGTTTGACGCGCTTACGTTTGCCAGTGTCAGGATCTTTCTTCCATTCAGACCGGTTCCACAGATATTCCCCAATATAGAGCCGGTTATTAAGCAGCCCTGTTCCCTCGATTACATCGCCGTAGATTGCATTCGCAGCCCAAGTTGAGTTGCGCGTGGAAGGTACGCCAAGGCGATTAAGTTTATCGGCTATGCGTTTGGGGCTATGCCCGCCGGCAAACCATTCAAAGATTTTGCGCACCCACTTGGCCTCATCTTCATTTACTTCCCGGCGAACGGCTGTAATTTCTGGGCGGCCATTCACATCCAATTTGCTGTGGTTTTCGATTGGCACGCGCTTGTAGCCGTAAGGACGACCACCGGCACTGAACCCATTCATAGCTTTACCGTACAAGCCTCTGTGCGTTTTCTCCCGCAAATCATCGAGATAGATTTCATTCATCAACCCGCGCATGGTGGATTGGATTTTTTCGCCTTTAGTGGACGAGTCATACCCATCGGAAACACCGATGATGCGGATATGCCGGAATTTGAAGCGGCGAATGACTTGTTTCATTTCCACGTCGTCGCGTGAAAGACGTGAAAGATCATCAACGAGCAAAACTTCAAACTCGCGGCGCTCTGCGGCGGCAAGCATCGTTTGATAACCTGCGCGTGCTTTACTGGCCCCCGAAATGGCCTTGTCTTCGAAACGTAAAACGACATTCATGCCAGCACGTTCCGCATAACGGACACAGTTGCGTGCTTGATCTTCTATGGAATTGTCCGATTGTTTATCGGTACTAAAACGGGCGTAAATAGCGGCGCGCATTAATTATTCTCCGGTAAAAATATAACCCTCGAATTATGCCTGAGCAGTTGCAGGCACAAAGAACAATCGTCGCATGGTTAAGATTAGTAGGGTTATGAGGGTTATAAGAATATATAACCGTTATAACCTCTATAACTAACATAACCCTCCTAACCTTTACTCATCTCTCCATTTGCGGAGAACTTCTT
>JBFWTA010000227.1:0-4215 GCA_050248075.1 Bdellovibrionales bacterium
ACTAGCCCCGAAACCTCGTATTCGGTCGCCATCTGCACCGCGACGCCCGTGCCCATGGATTCCCCGTAAAACACCAGCGCTTTGTCGTTCATGCCCTTTTTCGTTTGCAGGGCGTCGATCGCGGCGCGCGCGTCGTTGTACAATCCTTCCTCGGAAGGTTCGCCGGGATTGCCGAAACCGCGATAGCCCACCATCAGCACGCCATAACCGGAATCGAGCCAGGGCCGCACTTTATAGTTGCGATAGCCGAGATGGCCGGCATTGCCCTGAAAAAACACAATCGTAAACTTGCCCGGTTTGCGCGGCGGCGCGTACCAGCTGGTTATCGTCAAACCGTCTTCGGTTTTTGCCTCCAGCGGCTTGAGTTCCTTCAGCGCCCATTCCCGCGGCACGAATTTCGCGGGATCCGGAAAATACATGAGGCGGTGCTGCATCACGCCCAGGGCGAGGCAGAAAACGGCATAGGCCAGAACCAGGGTAATGAACCAGCCGGCGACACGGCGCATGAAGTTTCCGGTCGGCATCGGTTATCCGAACTCCGCCTGCAAGCCATATAGCCGGGCATAAACGCTTTGCCGGGCCAGAAGCTCGTCATGTTTGCCCTGCTCGACCACCTTGCCGTGCTCGAGAACGACTATGAGGTCGGCATCGACAATCGTCGACAGGCGATGCGCCACGACAATTGTCGTGCGGCCTTTCTGCAGGGTTTTCAGCGCGGCCTGTACGGCGCGCTCGGATTCATTGTCGAGCGCCGAGGTGGCTTCATCAAGCAGCAGGATCGGCGCGTTGCGCAGCATGGCGCGCGCGATGGCGATCCGCTGCCGCTGGCCGCCCGACAGCTTGACGCCGTGTTCCCCCACAACCGTGTCATAGCCTTGCGGCAAGGTACGGATAAAGGCGTCGGCGGAGGCGGATTCGGCGGCCGCGGTAATTTCCTCGATCGTGGCCCCCGGCTTGCCATAGGCGATATTGGCGCGCACGCTTTCGTCGAACAAGGCGGTTTCCTGGCTTACCAGCGCGATATGGCTGCGCAGGCTGGCCATCGTTACGTCACGTACATCCATGCCGCCTATGACGATGCCGCCCGTCTCGACATCGTAAAAACGCGGAATAAGGTTGATAATTGTCGATTTGCCAGCGCCGGACGGCCCGACAATCGCCAGCGTCCGGCCATGCGGAACCTCGATCGTCACATGATCGAGGGCCGTGGTGCCGTCAGGATAGCGGAACACCACATCCTTGAGCGCGATGGAATACTCTTTCGCATTCAGGGCACGGGCGCCCGGCTTGTCGACGATGGCGGGCTCGATATCGAGCAGCGTAAAGACGCGTTCCGCCGCGGCCAGACCCGACTGAAACTGCGCGTTGATCTTGGCCATGCGCTTCATCGGATCGTAGGCAAACAAGAAGGCCGTGATGAAGGAAATCAGCGAGCCCGGCGTAATCAGTCCCTGATCGGTCCGCCATCCGCCATACATAAAGACGGCGCCGATGGCGATGCTGCTGAGCACTTCCATGATCGGGCTGGTCAGCGCGGTAAGGCGATAGCCCTTCACGGCGAGATTGTAGATGCTCTCGGTAAGTCCCCGGGCCCGGCCTTCTTCCATCGATTCCATGTCATACGCCTTCACATGGCGGATGCCCTGAAAAGTCTGGTTCAACAGCGACATGAAATCCGCCGTGACCGATTGGGTATTGGTCGATATCTTGCGCATGCGCCGGCCGGTACGCGCGACATAAAAGCCCGAAATCGGAAAAATAAGAAATATGACGATCGACAGCTTCCAGTCCTGGTAAAACATGACGCTGATAAGGAAAATGAGCGTAAGCGAGCCCTTGATCGAGGTCGTGAGGCATTCGCCGACCGCCTGCCGCATGATGCCGACATCGTTGACGACGCGCGAGATAAGACTGCCGGAGGAATAGGCATGAAAGAACGCGAGATCGGCGCGCAGCAGATGGCGGTACATTTCCTGCTGCACATCGGTGACGACACGCTGGCCGGTCCGGTTCATGATAACGGTATGAAAATAGGTGGTCGCACCGCGCACCACGAAAATCAGGATGATGATGGACGCGCTTTCCAGCAACTGCAGGATGCCGCGATGCTGAAAAATATCGTTGACGATGGGTTCCAGCTGACGGGTAAAAAGGCCGGTCATCGCCGCCGCGATGGCCATGAAAACCGAGGCGGCAATGAACCCGCCGACATGGGCATGCAGATAGCTTGTGTAAAGCCGCTTGATGAGCGGCCAGGATGCCGAGGGCTTGCCGCGCTGCAGCAAAGCCAGATTGGAGACAGACCGCGGGGTCAGGGAAGGTGCCGCAGGGGCCGTAAAATCAGTCTTTACCGACGTTGGTTGAGCCACGGCTGACATCCGGTTAAAGGAAAGGGTAAGGTTATTGCCCTATCATATAGTCCCTGGGACGTTTTTTATAAACCCTGCCCCGGGCGATCGCAAATCAAGGAATCAATCTATGCCTGAGGACAGAACACCGCAACGCCCCGGCCGCCGTAAGATCGGGCTGGCCATGTCGAGCGGCATGGCGCGCGGCTGGGCCCATATCGGGGCGATACGCGCCCTCAAGCGCCTCGGTTTCGAATTCGACATCATCACCGGCTGCTCGGTCGGCGCTCTGGCCGGCGGATGCTACCTGGCCGGCAAGATCGACGAGCTGGAATCCTGGGCGCGCTCGCTCACCAAACGCAAGATCGTCGGCTATCTCGATATGCGCCTGCGTTCGGGCGGGCTTATCGGCGGCAATCGCCTGGTCGACGAGATGCGCAGATATATCGGCCATGTAAATATCGAAAGCTTCCCGACACCCTATGCGGCCGTAACGACGGATCTTGTCACCGGCCACGAAATCTGGCTGCAGCGCGGGGATCTGGTCGAGGCGATGCGCGCATCTTTCTCCCTGCCCGGGATTTTTCCGCCCGTGAAGATCGAAGGCCGCTGGCTGGCCGACGGCGCGCTGGTAAGCCCCCTGCCCGTCGCCGCCTGCCGCGCGCTCGGCGCCGACATGGTGATCGCAATCAACCTCAATGCCGACATTATCGGCAAGGCGCGGCGTCCCGGGTCCAACGTGCCGACCGCCGCCGGTTTCGATCTGCTGCAGATGCTGGAGGAAACCGACAGCCAGGAAAAGCTCGGGCTGATGGACAGTCTCGCGCGCCGCGTGTTCCGCCGCGATTACGACGGGCCGAGCATGTTCGGCGTAATGACCGCTTCGCTGAATATCATGCAGGACCGCATCACCCGCTCGCGCCTTGCCGGCGATCCGCCGGACGTGCATATCGCGCCGCGGCTCGGGCATCTGGGGCTTCTGGAATTCGACCGCTCCGAAGAAGCCATCCACGAGGGCGAGGCGGCGGTGATGCGCAAGCGCCCCGAACTTGCCGATGCCCTGCAGGTCATGGCGCAGAGCGCGGGCGCCGAAACGCCGCCTCAGGCGTAGCTAATTCCCGAAGCGCGAAAAAGCACGGTCAAAGGCATCCGGCTGCGGCGATTTCGGCCGGTTGACGGTAATCCCCACATGCCCGTTCGACGAGAGCGGCATGCGGATGCCGGAAGACGAATTGAGCGCCGAAGAATCCGCCGGAGGGTTCAGATAAGACGGTTTCGGCGCGTCCGGTTCTTTCATTTCGGCAATGGCTTCGCCATCGGCGCTATAAGATTTGTCGATGGAAAGCGCGAAGGCGGCGGGCGCCGAAAACAGGACGGCCGAAAACAGCAGCGCGATACGAAAAGCGGAAACGGGCATGGGACCTCCTTGTCGACGAGCACATGATAACATAGCCGGCAGGGGCGTTCCACATTATGGCGTTTGCCTGCGTCAATCGGGCGAACCCTTAACCAAAATCTTTATTTACAGGGCCTTCGCGGCAAGCCAGAAAATTCTGGCGGTACGTGTTTTCGAAGGCAGGGATACGGTTTCCGCCGTGCCGTCAACCTTGCAAGACCGGGGCGCTTGCCGCATCATGCGGCAGTGTTATATCTGCATGATGCGTGCATAAGCTCTTCGAATATGTCTTCCCGGTCGACGGTACGCTTGTGCGTCGCATGACGGCGCCCGAGCAGAAAGAATCGAATCAAGCTGCGCCAATGGCTGTCTGAACCGGATGTGCGGAATATCAGCCTCGACAGCGACCAGCGTTTTAACGCTCATGCCGCCGTCTTGAGACGCAAGCGCGTGCTCCGCGAGGTATTCAAG
>JBFWTA010000228.1:0-4211 GCA_050248075.1 Bdellovibrionales bacterium
CGTTCTCCTTTCTTCACCATGAACGCTTCATTCGCCGCGCTTATCCAGTCAATTGTGAGCAATCAAATGGCCTTAATCGGCCATAACGGATCATGGAATGATGCACTTTGAGCAACGGATTATCGATTACCGCTTATGCGCGTCATCGTGGCGTGAGCCATGTCGCAGTGCTAAAGGCCATCAAAGCAGGCCGCATCGAAAAGGAGCCGGACGGCACCATCGATCCGGAAAAAGCAGATGCCGCATGGACGCGCAATACGAACCAGGCGCAACAGCGAAAGGCTGCAAAGCCAAGCGAACAACAGCGCAACCATACAGATGCGGAGGCACACGTTGGCCCACCTATCGTCAACAGCGGCCCCAGCTTCGCGCAAAGCCGCGCGATCAAGGAAGCCTACAACGCGCGCCTTGCGAAACTTGCGTATGAAGAAAAGTCCGGAGCGCTGGTGCGCGCCGACAGCATCAAGGTTTCTTGGTTTAACGTGCTGCGTGTTTTGCGCGACCGCACGCTGAACTTGCCCGACCGTCTCGCGCCAATGTTGGCGGCAGAGACTGACCCGAAAACCGTCCGCGATATGCTTGACGAGGAACTGCGTAAGATCCTCGACGATGCTTCGGACGCCATCACTAATTTGCCGAACGGCTGATCAATGGAAGCATTGCAAGAATGTTTGACGCACGCCGCGTTGGCGCTGCGGCCAGACCCGCGTTTGTCGGTATCGGAATGGGCGGACACACATCGCTTTCTGTCGCAGACCGCGTCCGGCGAACCTGGGCCGTGGCGCACGGAGCGCACGCCCTACATGCGCGAGATCATGGATTGCCTGTCGCCGTCGTTACCCGTGGAGAAAGTCATCTTCATGAAGGGCGCGCAGATCGGCGGCACCGAAGCTGGTAACAACTGGATCGGCTACGTCATCCATCATTCGCCAGGTCCGATGCTGGCAGTGCAACCGACCGTAGAAATGGCAAAGCGCTGGTCAAAGCAGCGTGTCGCTTCGCTGATCGATAGCACCCCCGTGCTGCGGGATCGCGTGAAGGAAGCACGTTCCCGCGACAGCGGTAACACGGTGCAGAGTAAAGAATTTCCTGGCGGGATTCTGGTGATGACCGGAGCCAACAGCGCGGTTGGTCTGCGCTCGATGCCAGTGCGCTACCTCTTTCTTGACGAGGTGGACGCTTACGATTTCGACGTAGACGGCGAAGGCGATCCGGTCAGCTTGGCCAGCCAGCGCACGATCACATTCGCCAACCGGAAAATCTTTCTGGTCTCGACGCCGACGATCCAAGGCTTTAGCCGGATCGAACTTGAATATGAAGCGTCAGATCGCCGCCGCTGGTGGGTGCCATGCCCCGAATGCAACGAGCATCAGGTTCTGGAAGAAAAACGGCTGCAATGGCCAAAGGATCAACCGGAATCGGCAGCCTATTACTGCGCGCATTGCGGTGTAGGAATTCCTAGCCACCGCAAGGGCTGGATGAACAGCCGTGGCGAATGGCGCGCCGATGCTCCAGGCGAAGGCAAAGCGGCAGGATTCCACCTATCCGGCCTCAACAGCCCGTGGCTGTCATGGGCGCAGATCGCGGAACGCAAAGTCGCGGCGAAAGACGATGCCGCGATGAAGGTTTACGTCAACACCATCGAGGCGCGCACCTGGACGGAGTCCGGTGAAGCGCCGGAATGGCAGCGGCTTTATGATCGCCGCGAAGACTATCGTATTGGTGAAGTGCCGGAAGGAGGATTGTTTCTCACAGCAGGCGTCGACGTACAGAAAGACCGGATTGAATTAGAGATCGTGGCATGGGGCCGCGACCGTGAAAGCTGGTCAATTGATTTTCGCGTGCTGCAAGGCGATCCGGTTAAGCCGGATATCTGGCGGCAGCTTGATGCCGTGCTGGCCGAAACATTCACCCATGCTGGCCACGCCGAACTGGGAATCATGCGGCTGGCCATCGATACGGGTTATGCGACGCAGGAGGTTTACGACTGGATTCGTCGTCAGCAATCAGATCGCGTGATCGCCGTCAAAGGCGTGGAGCGTCTGGGCGCGGCCATCGGTACGCCGAGCCATCTAGACGTGACCACGCAGGGAAAACGAAAACGGCGCGGCCTATTGGTATGGCCTGTCGGATCGTCGTTCTGCAAATCGGAATTGTACGGTTGCCTGCGTAAGGACAAACCGACCGACGAACAATTGAAGGATGGTGAAAATCATCCACCTGGTTTTTGTCACTTTCCAAAATACGGAGAGGAATACTTCAAGCAGTTGACCGCCGAGCGATTGGTGACGGTCAAGGACAGGCGCGGCTTCCCGCATCGGGAGTGGCGCAAGCTGCGTGAACGCAACGAAGCCTTGGATTGCCGTGTATACGCCCGTGCTGCGGCATCTGCGCTTGGCATCGACCGCTTTGGTGATACGACATGGCAAAGACTCGAAAGAGCGCTTGGAAGTTCAATACAAACGCAGGAAGAAAAAACACAAGAAAGGAAAAAACCCGTATTTGAAAGAAAGGTTATCGGAAGCAGTTATGTTTGATTTTCGTCAGCCTCATCGTCGTCGACTTTTGACGGATCAACAGGATCTAACTTTAATAAATGCCAAACGTCTCTATAGGCTTCCAACCAACCAGCTTTATACGGTGTGGGGTCTTCTCCATAGAGACGGGAATAATCCGGCAACAAACGGCGCATGACAGTGTCTTTATGTGCTTGGCCTTTTTTGCCTGGTTTATTGAGCCAATAAATATGAGTTTGCTTCAATATCTCCGCAATGGTGGCGCTGGGAAGAATGAACAACTGTGGGCGATCAGATGTTGTTTTTCCAAAATCAACGAAACAGTAAAACAGACTATCGCCAAGAATTTTTTCATGCTTCGACTTCATATGCCAGCCGCCATCTGAGCCGAGATGGCGGCGAGTTTTAACTTGGATCGAGCAAAGCCGATGCCCTTCCAGATCGGTAACCACAATGTCGGTATTTGGAACGCCTTGCGGCGCAAGCGCTGCAATAAAGCCTCTGCGCAGTAATTCGGACATCACGAAATGTTCGCCAGCGGCACCAAGAAGAGACGATTGAGAAGTCATAGTCAAAAACCTCAAGGAATATAATGACCTACACTGTAGCACAACGCGATGCCTTGAAACAGGCCATCGTGAGCGGAGTTCTGCGCCTGTCTTATGACGGGAAGAACGTCGAATACCGTTCGATGGCCGAATTGAAGGCTGCCCTCAATGAAGTCGAGGGCGCTCTTGCCCGCGATAGCGGGAAGCCGCAGACGCGCCAAATCAAAATCTACGCCGACAAGGATCTTTAAGTGAACATCTTTTCCCGTATCAGCGCGGCGATGAAATTCGCCGCGACCGGACGCTTGTCCGCATCCGCCTTTGAAGGCGCGATGCAGCAGCGGCGTTTGATCGCATGGAAGGCTACGCAGGATAATATCAACTCCTTGCTGGCATCGGGCGGCGATTTGCTTCGCGCCCGCGCACGTCAGATCGTGCGCTCCAATCCCTATGCGTCAAACGCCGCCGATAGTTTCGTGGCTAATTCCGTGGGTGCTGGCATCGTGCCGTCTAGCCTGATTGCCGAGACCGCGCTGAAAGACGAAGTACAGCGCGTCTGGCTGGCATGGACAGACGAAGCGGATGCGGATGGGTTGACCGATTTCTATGGTCTGCAGGCTTTAGCCGCGCGTGCCATGTTCGAAGCCGGAGAATGCTTCGTGCGTTTCCGTCCCCGCCGTAGCGAGGACGGTTTGATCGTACCTTTGCAGTTGCAGCTTTTGGAAGCCGAGCATTTGCCGTTCGATAAAAATGAAACTGACGGTAACGGCAACCAGATCCGCTGCGGTATTGAATTCGACAAGATAGGTCGGCGCGTTGCATATCATTTTTACCGCAAGCATCCTGGCGACAATACAGACCAGAGCGGCAAAGGTGAAATCGTCCGCGTTCCTGCCAGCGAAATTTTACACCTTTATCGCCCGCAGCGCCCAGGTCAGATCCGTGGCGTGCCGTGGATCTCGCCTGCGCTCGTAAAATTATATCTGCTCGATCAATACGACGATGCGGAACTGGATCGCAAAAAAGTAGCCGCGTTGTTTGCTGTCTTCATCACCAAGAACGCGCCGGAAGATAATTTGCTGGGCGAAGGTACGCCAGACACAACAGGAAGCACGGTCGCGGGCCTTTCCCCAGGAACGATGCAAGT
>JBFWTA010000229.1:0-4211 GCA_050248075.1 Bdellovibrionales bacterium
GCAGCAACGGCTCAATTAAACCCCATTCTTTATCGCTCAAATCAAAGCGTGTGCTCATGATCCACCTCCGGTGAATCCTTGAATCACAACCGCTTTAGCTTGTAAAGTTATTGGGTACAGACCCTAGAACGGCATCAGGATATCGAAGATCTGCTGGCCGTAACGCGGTTGCTGCACGTCTTCCACCAGGCCCTTGCCGCCATATTCAATGCGCGCTTCGGCAATCTGGTCATAGGTAACGGTGTTGTCGACGGCGATGTCCATCGGCCGCACGATACCGGTGATCTTGAGTTCCCGCATGTCGAAGTTGACCGCAAGCTGCTGCTTGCCTTGCAGAACGAGATTGCCGTTCGGCAGTACCTGTACGACGGTCGCGGCGATCCGCAGGTCGATTTGTTCCTGCCGGTTGACCGATCCCTTGCCGTCATTCGACGAATTGCTGCCCATGCCGACCAGATTTGCCGGCGAAACCGCCTGCGGCAGCCAGTTATGCAAATGGCTTTCGTATCCGAAGAAGTTGGTGAGATTGGCGTCGTCGGAGTTCTGGCGCGAACGTTTTGTTTCGTTCTGCATTTGCGCCTGATCGTTGATCGTGACGACAACCGTCAGGATGTCGCCGACATGCGCCGCGCGCTGGTCACGGAAAAAGGCGCGGGCGCCTGTCTGCCATAGTGAATTCGGCTGCTGCACATGCAGCGATGGCGGCGGCATCGGCATTTTGACCGGCACATAGCCGGGCGCGCGGGTCGGATCCTCGATGGCGGAAAGCCTGGGCCTGTCGCCTACCGACGAGAGGCGGTCATAGGCGTTGCAGCCGGCAAGCGCCACGGACACCGTGGCTAGAAGGGCCAGACGGCAGAAAGGGCGGTTAATTGCATGTAAAAACGGCATGACTAGTTCCTATTGTACCGGGGCTTGGGCGGTATCGGCTTCCGCGGAGGCCAGTTTCTGGGGGGTATGAATGCGTACAGTGCCGGCGCCTTCGACGACGCCTTCGATCATTCGGTTGCTGTGCGTGTTCATGACGCGGACAACATCGCCCGCCCGGCCGTCCTGCATGGCGCGGCCGGTCGCCGTGACAACCATGACCGGCGTCTGGATTTTCATCGTTACCGTGGTTCCGCGCACGACCATGCGGGGGAGCATGATGTCGTTTTCCTTGATGACCTGACCGCTTGCGAGGGCGCGTTTCGCCTCGCGCCCGACCAGTTCTTCGGCGGCGGTAATGGCGCCGCCGGCGCGATCTTCCGTTACGGTGATCCAGTCGATATCGGCAGCGCCGATAATGGTGCCGGCTTCGACGCGATGTGAAAGAACCGGCACGCGGCGGCGGCTGATCAAATGCCCCATGACAGGCATGTTGATCGGCCCGGAGAATCCTTCGGCCATAAGATCGGCCCGAAAACGCTTGTTGGCGGCTTCATAGTTAAAGTTATTCAGCATGAAATTAATCGGCTTGTCGGCGGGCAGGGTGATTTCCAGCAACCGGTTGTCGAAGGCCACCTCGATATCGCCCCTGATATCCAGCAAGCGTATTTTTTCGAGCACGGCCGCCCGGACATCGTCGGCCGTGATTTTGACGCAGGCGGTTGTAATCGTTATGTAATCGCTCATGCCAGACGGTTTCCAGTTCAGTTTGTACTGGGCGGCCAGATGACGAAGCACGTTCGCATCGTAAGTGATGCTTTTTCCTGGCAGGGGAGCACGCGCGATATCGGCGTCCACCCCTTCGGGCAATTGATCGAAAACATCGCTCAGTTTCACGACGGACCGGTTGACCTCGGTCGCTCCGCGCAGCGTGGCCGCGGCGCAGGGCGAAGCGAAACCGAGGATGATAAGGGCCAGCAGAAAAGCCGTGACGATGTTCAGGGGGCGGTTCATGTTATGTCTTCATCTGGTTGGCGGTTTGCATCATCTGGTCGGCGGTGTTGATGACGCGGGAATTCATTTCATAGGCGCGCTGGGCGGCGATCAGATCGCTGATCTGACCCACGACGTCCACATTCGATGTTTCCAGCGATCCCTGAACGATACTGCCGAATTGATTGGTTTGCGGGTTGCCGGTGATGGGAGCGCCCGAAGCTTGCGTTTCCTTGAGAAGATTGTCGCCGATGGCGTCAAGCCCGGCCGGATTGACGAAACTGGCGAGCTGCAATTGCCCTAAAGTCTGCTGTGCCGTTTGTCCGGCGATGGTGGCCAGCACCTGGCCGCTCGGGTTGATCGTCACGGCGATGGCGGTGGCGGGAACCGTGATATTCGGCAATACGAGAAAACCGTCGGCCGTCACCATCTGGCCGGTGGCGTTGAGCTGCATTGCGCCGTCGCGGCTATAAGCCGTCGTGCCGTCCGGCAGCTGCACCTGGAAATAGCCGCCGCCGTTTACCGCCAGGTCGAGCGGATTGTTTGTGACAACAAGATTTCCCTGACCGTTGATACGGTAGGTCGCGGCGGGCATGACGCCCAGGCCGACCTGCAGGCCCGAGGGAAGAATTGTACCGGAATCCGACGAGGCCGAGCCCACGCTGCGCATGTTCTGGTAAAGCAGATCCTGAAAATCTGCTCGCGACGCCTTGAAGCCGTTGGTCGAAAGGTTGGCAATGTTGTTCGAAATGACTTCGACATTGAGCTGCTGGGCTCCCATGCCCGTCGCGCCGATATTCAAGGCTCTCATTACGCGGTCTCCCTATTTCACACGGTTGTTTTCGATAATTTGATTATGGCGTCGTCCATCTGCTGATTTTGCTGACGGATCAGATTCACGGTCTGCTCGTAGGAACGCATGATGGTGATCATCTGCGTGATTTCCAGAACGGGCTGCACATTCGATTGTTCGATGGCGCCCTGCACGAAGCGGCTGGCCGCGGCGGGAGCTTCGATGGGGGCGTCGTCGGAAGAATACAATCCGTTACCCATTGCCTGCATTTTATGTTCGTTGGCGAAATACGCGATCTTGAGCTTGCCGACTTGCGAAAGCGCGGTGCCGTTATCCACTTTTGCGGTGACGAAGCCATCCGCCGAAACATTGACGGCGGTGACGGTGTTGGGAATGGTGATCGGCTGGTCGCCATCGCCCAGCAGCAAGTGGCCGGATTGCGTAACCAGCTGCCCGTCTGGATTAAGCTGCAGGGTGCCGGCGCGGGTATAGCGTTTTCCCTCTGGGGTTTGCACCGGCAAGTAACCGGGGCCGGAAATGGCAATGTCCAGCGGGTTCTCTGTTATCTGCATGGGCCCGTTGGACAGGTCGCGGTAGGTGGCGCGGTCGACGACGAATTCAATGCTTTCGCCGGGGGCGGGGCGGCTCAGCAAGGTATCGAACTGGATGCCCTGGCGCTTGAAACCTGTCGTATTCGCATTGGCCACGTTATTGGCGACGACATCCAACGCGCGTTGCAGCGCCGTCTGGTTGGACATGAGGACAAGACTTGGGGATTCCATGGCGAAGGCTCCGAAGCAAGCGGTGGAAGGCACCGCCTCGCATAATCATCATGCATACTCCGTGCCAATTTAAAGTTATTGTCGATTCAATGATTTGCCGCCATAAGCGGGAATGTCCGGCGGGCAATATGATCCGGAATCACGGGCAGAAATTACCGTGGGATAAAGGCTTTTCGAGTCGATTTCCGCTTCCACTGGCGGCGGCAAATGCAGTAAATTTTGATTCGCTCACCTTCATACCGTTCCCCGCGGAGTTTCTGTATGTTCAGGCATAAACGGTATCTGTTTCTGGGGCTTGTATTTATGCTGTCCTGCGGCACGGCGCTGGCGCAAACGCCCCCGCAACCGCAATCCGGCGGGGTGCTTTCCAATCGCCCGCCTCTTGCCACCGATCCCTTGCTGCGCCTGGAAGGCGAACTGGCTTTTCTCAAGACCGTTCTCAAGATAACCGATGCCCAAAGCAAGAATTGGGATAGTCTGGCCCGGTCTGCCCGTGAAAGCGCAAAGGCCATGCAGGCCGCCAGCGTATCGCCGGCGCCGAATGGGCAGCAGAATGTCATCGAAACCTTGTCGTTTCGGGAAAAGCTTCTCAAAGTGCATGCAGAAAACTTGTCAAAGGTGCTCGGCAGGCTTAAGCCGCTTTATGACTCCTTCGACGAGGAGCAGAAGGCAGCCGCCGATCAGCACATTCTCATTCGGCTGTCCTCGGCGCTGTAACGGCGCGGAGGACGGTTTGTTAACTTCGTTAAAATAACTTTCCTGACAGCAGTCAACCG